>WGCR01000114.1 GCA_015493675.1 Anaerolineae bacterium | reverse complement strand
GGTTGAAGACCGCACATTCTACCGCCAACGTTACGAGAACCTGTCAGGTTTGAGTGGGAAAAGACAACCAACTGGCATACGTTAGCAGTTACAAACGCTTGGGAATTAGTTCGATTCTTCGTCGCTGCGCTCCTCCAAATGACGCAATCAGGCGCTTGGCGCGGAGGATGAACCTGCGCGGGGCGCCCGTTCAGGCCGTCCCTACCACCTTCACCCACACCATCTCCGGCGGCGCGCCCAGCCGGAAGGGCGTGGATTCGCCCATGCCGCGGGAGACGATCATCTGACCGCCGCCGGGGAGATCGTTGAAATAGCCGGCCGCGTGCTGGCGGGGCAGCCGCGTGCCCTGGGTGTGGATGGCTCCCAGCCAGGGCAGCGCCACCTGGCCGCCATGAGTGTGCCCGGCAAAGACAATATCCGCCCGCTGCGCTCCAGGGGCGTACGCCAGATCGGGGTTGTGCGTCAGCAGAATCACGCCCGCATCGCCGGGGATGTCGGCAAAAGCCCTGTGTAAATCGGGCGCCCCCTCCACCATGTCATCCACGCCCGCCAGCCAGATGTGCGAATGGTCTGACAGGGGAACGGCGCGATTGTGCAATAACGTCACATCATAAATGGCGAGCAGCCGGATCAATTCATCGGTGTCGTTGGGCACAGCGGCAAAACGCAATCGCTCATTACGATAGATATCCCAGGCTAACTGGCCCAGCTCGCCCGCCTCTGAGATCAGGGCGGAGAGCTTGCGTTCGGGCGTAGCGGCTTCGCTCACGCTGCGGGCCATATTGCGGAAGAGTTCGCCGTAGGAGTAAACCGCGTAATCGTGATTCCCCAACACCGCGTAGCGTCCCAGCCGCGCGGGCGGCAGCGCCTGCATCATGCGCTCGACCGCGGCCAGCCCCGTATCGTCATGCAGAAAATCCCCCGTGAACAGGATGATGTCGGGGGCGAAAAGGGGCAGCATGGCTTCGAGCTGCGAGAAGCGCAACTGCTGCACCCAGTTCTCCCGCCCGAAGTGCTGATCCGACAGGTGCAGGATTTTGAGCCCGGCGCCCTGGGGCCAGGCCAGACGGTAGGATTTCAGGCGCAGTTGCGGGCGCTCCGCGCCCCAGGCATAGGCCAATAGACCGCCGCTCATCAGCGCGCCCAGTCCAAATAGTGTTTTCATCGTTTTCATAAGAGTCAAGTCTCCTCATAAGCTACGACAGTTTAGATCATCACGAAACAGATGCAAAAAGCCGCCTTGCCCAAATAGACAAGACGGCTTTATCCAACCCAACCCCAAAAGGATGTTTAACAATAATCAGGAGGAAACCTTTTTGCTCAATTCATCCACCTTTTCAGCAAGATCATTGATCTTCTCGCTCAACGTGCGCAGATCGGAACGAGTAGGGACATTCAACATGTTCAAGGTGGCGATGATACGATCATCCAACACGTCACCAACCTTTTCGTTGATCTGTTTCACGCCCTTGCGGGGGCGATCGAACAGATTGGAGAGAATCTTCTTGCCGTCAAGCTCTGTCAGTTCGCCTTTCTCGATCATGCGATTGATGATCGTTTCGACTTCCTCCCGTCCCATGGAAAAGACGCCCATGGAGGCGCGCAAAGCGCTTTGCACACCATTGATGACGGGATTTTTACCACTGTGGACAGGAGATTCTTTCATTTCGGATGATTGCTGCGTCTCTGGAGACATCGTGGATTTCCTCCAATTGAAACAAATTGCTAACAGTACCAATAACGCACTGCGTTACCAAAACTATAACACAGCGCGTTATGGTCTGTCAAGGCTCGCAGAAGGAATAAAATCAGGGCCCCGGTTGATTTATCATGACATAATTATCCCCACATTGCATCAGTTATCCACAGAAAAGGGCAAGTTATCCACAGCCGGGCGCGATCCAACAAGGGAAATGCCTCATGGCGCATTCCCTTTTGTCACCACATTCAGAGCGTCTCTCCGCTTATTGGCGGAGTCTTACCCGAATGCGTTCCATCTTCTCCTGGATTTCTGTATCCTGTTGAAGACCTTTCTCGATTTTCGTGGCCCCGTGCATAACCGTCGAATGGTCGCGGCCGCCCAAAAACTCTCCAATTTGGGGGAAGGAGAGTTGGGCGACATCGCGAAGCAGGTACATAGCCAGTTGTCGGGGGACGGAAATGCGCCGCGTGCGGCGCGGGCCTTTGAGTTCGCTGATGGTGATATTGAATTCCTGGGCCACCGCCTCCAGGATCGCATCGGGGCTGTGATCGAGGGGGCGCTGCTGTGGCTCCAGGATTTTCTGGGCCAGGGAAAAACTGAGGGGCTGGTGGTGTAATTGGGCGTAGGCAACTACCCGGTTCAGAGCCCCCTGAAGCTCTCGCACATTATCGTTATAGTGTTCTGCAATATAACGGGCAACATCCTCGGGCACAACAACGCCTTTCTCATAGGCTTTGGCGTAGAGGATGGCAATACGATGTTCGAGATCTGGAGGCGAGAGATCAACGATAAGACCGCCGCTGAAACGAGAGAGCAATCTGTCTTCCAATTTGGTCAGAAGATGCAACGGGCGATCACTGGCAATAACGACCTGCTTATTGGCCGCTGTCAGGCTGTTGAAGGTGTGAAAGAATTCGTTCTGGGTGCTCTCTTTGCCCTGTAAGAATTGAATGTCATCGATAAGCAGGACGTCCACATTGCGATAAGTCTGCCGAAAGGCCACATTAGTGTGAGTGCGGATGGCCTCGATCATCTCGTTGGTGAAAGTCTCGGTGGTGACGTAGCGAACGTTGTACTCATCCTGGACTGCGACGTTGCCAATGGCATGGAGCAAGTGTGTTTTTCCCAGGCCGACGCCGCCATAAAGAAAAAGTGGGTTGTAGGAGACGCCCGGATTCTGCGCTACAGCCTGGCAGGCAGCGTATGCAAAACGGTTCCCCTCGCCGACGATAAAGTTATCGAAAGATCGATTCACCTGGAGATTGGATTCAGGCAAAGCGGGGGCATGTTGAAACCGCCCGGCGGGAGCATTGGTTGGGGACGTATTGAGCAGAGGCGAATCGGGCATGACGGCGGGTTGGTTGGCAGAGAATAATTCCGGGCGCACGATGAAAGTCACGTCAACTGACCGGCCGCTCAGGCGCTCCAAGCGACGCTTGATCATGCCTTTAAGCCGTTGATTTAGCCACTCCTGGGCAAATGCTGATTTCACAGCAATGATATAAACGCCATCCTCATAAGCGACGAAACGGGCGCCTTTTAGCCAATTTTCAAAAACCGGGCGCTGTAGGGCGAGCTCTAATTCGCCCAGTGTGGCCTGCCACACCCTTTCAGGATTCATCGAGCGCTCCATAAAAAGTCCTTAATCGTTACCAAATTCAGAATGCGAGTTGAGTCGAAAACGCGCACCCGCCAGCCTCTGTCATGAACGCGTCCGCGCCGGCCCTCATGGCAAGGGTGCTAATACATCTCGTTTTCGATTGTGTTCACACTTTGGACTGTGGGGGATGAAAGTGAACATGCAGACAAAGTCCCATCAGGGCCTGGGAGGATCGGGGGGAACCAAGCATCGCCAAATGCCTGCAATCCTCAAGACGGCGATTATCCATTCCCAGTCTGCTGAATCTATGCTATCAGATAAAGTTTGGGAGATGCAAACCTGCCCGAAGGAACGTTGCGAAACCGCAGAGACGCTTATCGTAAAGCACAGGCCGGGCACAGAAGATTACGCCTACTTTATTTCCCATAAATAGTGTTTCGATCGTCCTTTTATACAAAATATCCTATCACAAAAAAAAAAATTAGCCCATTTGTGCGAGAATTTATTTTAACGGAAATTTTCCAAAGCCATTTCCAGAAACCCCCGCGAGGAGAAGAGCAATGCGAAGAGGTAAATCGTTGCGAGCTGTTACAACTTTTCCGGAAACCCGCACTATTCTGGTATACTTTCTAAAATTGCTCTTTTTTGCAACGCAGATACTTTTTATCTCCTGCGTCTCGAAGTCATAATCATTTTCGGAGGTAGTTCCGTGCGCGTTTCGGTTTTACAAGAAAATCTTGCAAAGGGCCTTTCTATCGTCGGGCGTGCGGTGGCCAGCCGCAGCACCTTGCCCGTGCTGAATAACATCTTGATTGAGACTGACAACTCTCAGTTGAAACTCTCGGCCATGGATATGGAGATCGCGATCAATTGTTGGGTGGGAGCCATGATCGAGGACGAAGGCCAGATCACGGTGCCAGCGCGTCTGTTGAGTGATTTTGTCAATTCATTGCCCAATGACCGCATCGACATGGAGCTGCAAACCAGAACGCAGACGCTGCACCTGCACTGCGCCCGCTATGAGGCCAATATCAAGGGCATCGACGCCACGGAATTCCCCATCATCCCCACCTATCAGGGCGATCTGGACGCGCCCAGCGTGGAGGTGGAGCCGGGCAAGCTGCGCAGCATGATCGATCAGGTGGCCTTTGCCGCTTCCAAGGATGACAGTCGCCCGACCTTCACCGGCGTGTTCACCCGGCTGGAGGGCGATCAGCTCACCATGGCCGCGACCGATGGTTTCCGGCTGGCAGTGCGCAGCACGATTCTGGAAGAGCCTGTCTCCGCTGCGTTGGGCGTCATCATTCCCGCCCGGGCGCTGAGCGAACTCTCCCGCATCATCAGCGCCGTGGATATGGGGCAGGAGGATGGCGTGGAGGTGATTTTTACTGAGGCCCGCAATCAGGTAATGTTCCACCTGCCGGGCGTGGATCTGGTCAGTCAGCTCATCGAAGCCAATTTCCCCGATTACAAGAAGATCATCCCCAACTCCTACAATACCCGGGCCATTCTGGATACCGGCGAATTTTTGAATGCCATGAAGGTGGCATACCTGTTCGCCCGGGATTCCGCGGGCTCTGTCAAGGTGCAGATGGAACCGGGCGATCCGGGCAAAGTGGTGCTTATCGCCACCAGCGCCGAGCTCGGGGACAATGTCTCCGAAATCAATGCCATGATCGAAGGCGAAGCCATCACAGCCACCTTCAACGCCAAATATATGATCGAGGTGCTGTCGGTTATCGATACGCCACAGGTGGCTTTCGAGGCCATTTCCGCCACCCGCCCCGGCGTCTTCCGGCCCGTGGGCGCCGGCAAAGAGGAATATGTACACGTGATCATGCCCATGAGTCCCCGCTAAATCTCACCGCCCTCACCAAAAACAAAGCCCCCTCGAACTCGAAGGGGCTTTTTGTATGCACCGCTTTTCTTTCTTATACGTCCAGATTCTGCACTTCGCGGGCGTGACTGGTAATGAAACGGCGGCGGGGAGCCACCTCATCGCCCATCAACATGCTGAAAATGAGATCGCTTTCTGCTGCATCCTGAATGGTGACTTGCAAAGCTGTCCGCTTCTCAGGATTCATGGTGGTCTCCCAAAGCTGTTCAGGATTCATCTCGCCCAGACCTTTATAGCGCTGCACATGCACCTTCTTGTTCTGGAAGCGCTTGAGCAGGCGCTCTTTTTCTTCCTCGGCATAAGCATAATGCTTTTCTTTGCCCGATGAGACGAGATACAGCGGCGGTTGGGCAATATAAAGATGCCCGGCGGAGATCAAAGGCTCCATATAGCGGAAGAAGAAAGTAAGCAGCAGCGTGCGGATGTGCGCGCCATCCACATCAGCGTCCGTCATGATAAAGACATGATGGTAACGCAAGTTATCCAGATTGAACTGCTCGCCGATGCCCGTGCCCAGGGCGGTGATTAACGCCTGAATCTCCTTGTTGCCCAAAGCTTTATCCAGCCGGGCTTTCTCGACATTGAGGATTTTGCCGCGTAGCGGCAGGATAGCCTGGAAACGCCGATCCCGCCCCTGCTTGGCGGAGCCGCCGGCCGAGTCGCCCTCGACGATGTAGAGCTCCGATTTGGCCGGATCTCGCTCCGAGCAGTCGGCCAGTTTGCCGGGCAGCGTCATGCTCTCCAGCGCACTCTTGCGGATGACCAGATCGCGGGCCTTGCGCGCGGCCGCCCGGGCGCGGGAACTGATGAGACATTTCTCGATGATCTTCTTGGCCTCGCGGGGATTGCTCTCCAGCCATTCGCTGAACACTTCGGTGACCGCCGACTCCACCTGATTCCGAACCTCATTGTTCAGCAGTTTTACCTTGGTCTGACTCTCGAATTGCGGGTCCACCAGCTTGACGCTGACAATGGCGGTGAGGCCCTCGCGGGTGTCATCGCCCGAGAAATTCGAATCCTTATCCTTCAAAAATCCCTGCTTGCGGGCGTAATCATTGACACATCGGGTAATGGCGCTGCGCAAGCCGGTAAGATGCGTGCCGCCATCGGGCGTGCTGATGGTGTTGGCGAATGCATGAAGGGACTCGCTATAACCATCGGTGTATTGGATGGCCGCCTCCACCTGCGTCGTCTCGAAGCTGCGCTCCACATAGACGGGCGCATGAAGCGCATTGCGATTTCTGGTGAGATATCGCACAAAGGATGCCACGCCGCCCTCGAAATAGAAGCTCATCTCCCGGGGCTCAACCGGGCGCTCATCCACCAGGCGGATGCTGAGACCGCGATTGAGAAAAGCCATCTCGCGAAAACGATTGACCAGCGTATCGTAACTGTAATGCGCCTCCGGATCGAAAATAGTGCTGTCATAGAGGAAATGCTGCTCGGTTCCGGTATTATTTTTCGAGATTTTTCCCACCACCTCGACGCCCGTGACAGGCTTGCCCCGCTCGAATCGCTGACGGTAAATCTTGCCATCGCGCCGCACTGTGGAGACCAGCCATTCACTCAGGGCGTTGACTGCGCTGACGCCGACGCCATGCAAGCCGCCCGACACCTTGTAGCCGCCGCCGCCGAACTTGCCGCCCGCATGAAGCTTGGTCATGACCACCGTCAGCGCGGGCAACCCCGTCTGTTTTTGAATGCCCACCGGGATGCCGGCGCCATTGTCGATCACCGAAATGCTGTTATCTTTGTGGATGATAACGTCGATATGATCACAACGCCCGGCCATGGCTTCATCCACCGCATTATCCACCACCTCGTAAACCATGTGGTGCAAGGCAGCCTGATCCGTGCCGCCGATATACATGCCGGGACGACGGCGCACCGCCTCCAGGCCTTCCAACACCTGAATCTGGTCTGCCGTATATTGTTCGGATTTCACATTTGTACTCTTGTCAACTTTTGCCATCATTCATTACCTTCAAAATGCTTTCGTGGTATGTGGGGAATCAAGAATTGGGAACTGCGCGGGCGGGTCAGGACAGAAAACAAAATCCGCTCTGAAATTAACCCTCTCCGTCACGCCCAACCTCAGGATTTATTATTCTGGTCTGAACGCTGATTCAAAATGACCAGCGCCCGGGCCTTCTGCCAATAATGATATCGGGATTGATAAAACAGGAAGGAAGCGGCAACGATAGCCGCCCCCAGGTAAGCATTGCCAATGATACTCAAAACAACGCCCCAGGTCTGTGCGCTCAACTGCATCCAGATGCGGGAAAATCCTTCCATGAGCAGTAGCACCAGAATCAGAAAGCCCAATGTGCTGAGAGCGTTGCGCCCAACAACATTCAAACTGCGCCAGACTGCGCTGGCCAGGTTCACGCCATCCAGAGAGATCGCTGTGACGACGAAATACAGTCCAATGCTCAGCCAGATGGAAAAACCGATAAACAGCACCCAGAGCACACTGAAAAGCGCCGCGCCAATCGTGCCGAACAACAGCAGAAAGATTGCGCCAACAGCACCGACAAGCAAGCTAAACAGCACAATGGCAACAAATAAAACGATGAAATAAAGATTGATATTGAGCCAAATCCATCCCCAGCGGCTAAAAAACGCCCGAGAAAGGAAGCGCTCGCTCCGCAAGGAGAAAACCACATGGGTGAGCCAAAAACTGCCGATCAAAATACCGACGGGAATCAGGATCAATAGCCACATCACCACCAATTGCCATGACGTCAAATCTATCATCCCGCCATGAGGCGATGACAACGAACGAAAATCCAATCGCGCAAAAAGCGATGGCAAACCGGTAAGCGGCCCGGCCAACAGGGACAAAAGATTATAATTGACGCCCAGGCCTTTCAGGCTTTCGGAGGCAACTTCGAAGTTGGTTGCAAACTCCTGCGGCAGATCGGGCTGACTGAAAAGCGCCCCCACGAAACGATCCATAAGCGTGGATACAGAAAGGCGCGGGCCCAGCCACAGGAATACATCCAAAATGATCGGGAGGGCGATCAGCCACAAATGATGATTGAGAAAAGTAAAGCCTTGTTGCAGCGATTCGATGACGCCCAGGGGCTTTTCTTCGGTTTCGACAATGGTCTGCATAACCTTTATATTTTACCATAAACCCCCGAATTCTGATAACTTCATCCCCGTCTGATCCACCTATTTTACGCCTCCCCACAGGCCCGGAACGCACCCCAAAAGCTACGCTTCAGTGGCAGATGACGCAATGCCACGAAAAAAGGCGGCGGGAATCCTCCCACCGCCTTATAAACATAAACCGGGCCGATAGTCTAGAGCCTGTTATGAACTTCATGCCAAATTCTAATCATCTTCATATCATTCGCCTTTCGATTCGCCGCGGATGACGCTGAAAAATCGGATCATCACGGATTTTCGCAGAAAAAATCCTTTTTCAATCCGAAAAATCCGCGGAAATCTGTCGAATCAGCGTTATCAGCGGCGAATCCCACGGGCAGATGATGTGAATTCTCGATTTGACGAGGCCAAAGTGCATAACAGCTTCTAGCTCTTGGAGATCTCGCGGGCGATAATATGTCGCTGGATCTCGCTGGTGCCCTCATAAAGCTGGAATATCTTGGAATCGCGCATCAATTTCTCTACCGGATATTCCCGGCTGTAGCCGTAGCCGCCAAAAACCTGCACAGCTTCAGTCGTGACCCGCATGGCCATATCTGCACAATAAGCCTTGGCGTAGGCGGCCAGGGTAGTGTTGCGCTTGCCGTTATCCAGCAGCCAGGCCGCTTTCTGGGCCAGCAAACGCCCGGCCTCGATCTCGATGGCCATGTTGGCCAGCTTGAAACCGACAGCCTGTTTGGCGATGATGGGCTTGCCAAAAGCGATGCGGGTTTTGGCATACTCGGTCGCCTCTTCGAAAGCGCGGCGAGCGACGCCTACGGCCGCGGCGGACACGGCCGGACGGGAGCTATCAAACACCTTCATGGCAATCAAAAAGCCCATGCCCTCGGGCCCGAGCCGATTCTCCACAGGCACCTCTACATCCTCGAAGAAAACCTCGCTGGTCCAGGCCGCGTGCTGTCCCATTTTGGGCAGATGCTTACCGGTCGTCACGCCCCAATCGCGCTCCACAATAAAAGCGCTGAGACCGCCATAACGGTCTTCCTTGTTGGTGCGGGCGAAGACGATAAAAATATCCGCCACCGGAGCATTGGTAATCCAGATTTTATTGCCATTCAGAACGTATTTGTCACCTTTGCGCTCGGCGGAAAGCTTGATCGCCGCCACGTCAGAGCCGGCTCCGGGCTCGGTGACGCAATAGGCCGCCATCGTTCCCTCGGCCATCATGCCGAGATATTTCTTTTTCTGCTCTTCATTGCCTGCGATTTTAATAGGAAGGGCGGCCAGCGAATTCAACATCAGAGCCGTTTCAATGCCCGAGCATCCCCAGGCCAGCTCCTCAGTGAGGATGACCTCTTCCAGCAGGGACATGCCCGGTCCGCCATACGCCTCGGGGACGTTGACGCTGAACAGGCCATACTCTTGGGCCTTCTTGATCACGGGCCAGGGAAACTCTTCCGTGATGTCGTAGTGTTCGGCCACCGGTTTGATTTCATTCTCAGAAAAATCATGGGCCAGGTCCCGCAACATCTTTTGTTCAGATGAAAACTCAAAATTCAACATTTTTCGCCTCTCGAAAGGTGATGGATGGAAGATATGACAAAATCCAAAAAATTGAACAATTCAACTATGGAAGGTTGCATCCATTCTAGCATGAACTAACGCAATGCGTCAATTCAAACTTACGCGATGCGTCACCTCGCAGATTTCTCTTTTCTCCTGGACCCTTCGCGACCTTGCACACGATCGATTTACGGGACAGAAATGGAACGCAGACACATCTGATGCACACAGATTTTCGCAAGTAACTATACAGGTATGGTTTCAGGCAGAAGGAGGTCTCCTGCGAACATAGAACCCAGAGCCGTCCAGGCATTGACGCCTTGTTTACGCATGGTGGAAGTGTAACTGCGGATGGTGCAGAATTGTTCAGCGCCTTCCTTGCTGCGGAAATGCCCTGAGATCTTTTGTTGCACCTTGAGCATCCGAATATCTCGCTCAGCCAGGT
>WGCR01000113.1 GCA_015493675.1 Anaerolineae bacterium | reverse complement strand
GGGGACGGCGCGGGCGTCTGCTTCTCCCGAAGGGAGATCATGCGCCCGAAATCACTACGGGCGGAGTTGATCTGGCCGCTGCGCAGGTGTTGCAGGCCCTGCTGATAGCTCTGATAGGCGTTTGCTCCCAGCCAGTCGCGCCAGTGGTTTTGCGTCCAGGCTGTGCGCCAGCCCCACCAGAGAAAGAGGGTCAACGCCAGTGTGAGGAACAGGCCCGCCAGCAGAGCGCGACGACGTCTGCGCCGGCGTTTACGGGCGTCGGGCAGGAAGGTGATGTAGCTGACGCGGCCGACGGCTTTTTCCCAGTCGATCTCGGCGCCGCATTTGTGACAGCGATTTTGGGCCGGGGAGACGGGCGCGCCGCAATTGCTACAGATATATCCGGCGGGCATGGAGGACGATGGGGACAGGGATCGGTTTGATTGCGCGCAAAAACGCGGCCTCAAATGATGGGGCCTGCTGAGATGAAAGGCTATTCATGCAGGAGTGAAATCAGCGCATCTAAAGGCTGACGGGAGGATGATCGGATGGCTAGTCCAGGGCTGCTGCACCGGCCGAGGCCACTTCGTGATCATCTTCAACGCTGCTGCCGCTGACGCCAATCGCGCCGATGACGACGCCATCGCTGTTTGTGAGCGGCAGTCCGCCGGGAAAGGTGATTAACCCCCCATTGGAAAATTCGATATGGTAGAGCGGTTGTCCTGGTTGGGCAAGCGCTCCCAGATCGCCGGTGGGCATGTTGAAGAACCGGGCGGTTTTTGCCTTTTTGATGGCGATGTCGATGCTTCCCAGAAATGCGTCATCCATGCGAATAAATGCTTTCAGATTGGCGCCGGCGTCGACAACGGCAATGTCCATCTTTGTGCCCTGTTCTTTGGCCTTTTTGTGTGCTGCATCAACAACAGCTAAGGCCTGCTCCAACGTGATGTCTGACATGATGCGTCCTCCAGTATTTGAATAAGTGGATGTGAGAAAAAGTCGCGTCAGGCATTGATTCCGTTACGCGGACGAATGCTTGCAACCAATTGTAGCATAGCACAAATCAGTATTGAATTCAACACGCCCCATTTTCAGGGGTGCGTTCCAAAATTGGGGCGGGCTACCGATCGTAATCGGCTTCAGCCGATTTCAGCTTTGAGCCTGGGCTTTTAGTCCCAGGCGGTGGCGGATGTGCGGGAGAACGCGGGGTTGAGGTTGATTCCAGACTGCCGCCTCCACCCGGTGCCAAGGGGCCGGGCTCATAGCTGAAAGACGCTCAAGCGCCTTCCTTTGCCAGTCACAGGCAAATACACCATGCCCCCAAATTGGAACGCACTCCATTTTCAGCAACTCCATACTCTGGGATTGTATCTCCTGTTGCCCCTGTTTTGCCCCTGGAAAACTTGAGAGGGCTCACGGCTGCCCTACCGTGAGCCCTCTATCAAAAAGGAGGAGAAGAAGAGATTGCCATCTCTAAGAACAAGTATAGCAGGATTTTCAGCGTCTATCTGGACGCAAAACCTACGCTTCCCCTACGCAATTCATCGGGTTGCACGCCGGTTTGAGATGTGTTGTTCTAGCCGTTCCAGAAGGGCGCCAGATAGGTGTCGTTGAGGTGATCGGCGATTTCGTCCATCTCCTCGGGGCGAGGCAGGCGTTTGTTGAGCTGCCGAAAATGCGTGGCGATCCAGAGATAGAGGTCGGTGCGGGTGCGTTTGGGAAAGCGCTTCATCACGCCCGAATCGCGAATCATCTCGCAGATGGGGCGGTAGAGCTGATCATACCAGGCGTGGACAGCCTCTGGCCATTCGCGCGGCTCCTCATTTGACTGGCGGTTGAGATAACGGAAGAGGGCGATGTGACGCAGCAGTCGGGCGTAGTACCTGGGCTCGCTCAGTCGCAGATCCACGCCTGGCAATATCTCATCCGCCCGGGTAACGCGCAGAAAGTCGCCGTAGGCCTGGATATCGGGCAGTTCATCCGGTTTCAGATTGGGCTGCAGGGGAACGCGTGACGTGATCTCCAGTACATGCGCCTGGATGTTTTTGTCACCATGAAGACGGGCCACCGATACCCGGTGATGGCCATCTTTGACGAAATAGACATCTCCCAATTTATACAATTCGACCGGGCGGGTGGGGAGTCCGTAGCGGCGGGCAGCCTCCACCCGCTGCCAGCGATCGCGCAATCCTTCATGTTTGGGCAAAAAGGCCAGATCGAATTCTCTGTAACGATCCACGCTTCCGCGAATGGCGTCCAGCGGTACATCCTGGACCCCCATATCCACCGGGTCTCCCGAGGCCAGCGCTTCGCTCAGCGGCCCAAAATCCAGCAGGTGGTTGCGATAGCCGCGCAAAAAGGCCATGATGTCGTGCATGAGCACCTTGCGTCGGGCCCGATCGAACTGGCGGGCGGCCGGACTGTCTTCGCCGTATTGGGCGGACAATTGTCTGTCTCTTTGTTGCAGGAATTCAGGATCCAGATCGCTCATGTCAGGACTCCTCATCTCATGGCTGGAGAGGCTGGAAATTCGAGATCCAGCAAACGCCAGGGGTACACGTTGATGATCTCGGTATTTGCAAAGCGGGAACGGGTGATTTCTGCGTCTCGGTAGACATGTTGGTGTCCGTGTAACAGATAGCGTGGTTTGAACCAGCGCATGAAGCTGAGGAAAGCCTTGAATCCGATATGGGGGCGGTCTACTGAATCGTGGATGCCGAAAGGGGGCGAATGGGTGATCAACACATCAACATAACGGCCATACAGGATGCGATTGGTGATCAGCGTCGGCGCCATCTTGACGATGATCCCCCACATTTCCGCCTGGGTGTACTGATATCTGGGATTGCTGTTGTAACGATGCGATCCCTCCAGCCCCACCATCAGCAGGCCCTCGGCGGACATGATGCGGGCGTGCAGATTGGTTCCACCCAAAGGTTCTTTGATAATCTGCCGGTTGGATCGATGCTCGGGACGATCGTGGTTGCCATGTACGAAGTACATCGGCTTGTTGAGCATTGAAACGAGGTATTCCAGATAGTAGTAGGGCAGATCGCCGCACCCGATAATGCAATCTACGTCTCCCGCCACCCTGGTGACGGATGGGCCGTAAAGACGGGGCTCGACCTTGTCGCTGACTGCCAGGACTCGGTAATGCGGGGCGGGGATGATTTTGCGATAGGGCACGGATGATTTGCTGGCGCGGCGATGAAGGAATAGCCGGGCGTTAGTTCAGTGAAATAGCGTTCTCTGGCCCGAATCCCGAGAAGATGTTATTGCTGGGCGATTCGATGGTGCTGCTGATCCATTCCATCAAATCCAGTTCGCTGTGCAAAAAGGCGATTTCATCCCGGAAGAGTTCAGGCAGGGTGGTTTTGCTCAGCAGCTCCTGTTTTTGTTCATTGTTGATCTGCAATGCCATCGCTGTGAGATAGCCCAATTGCTCTGGCGTTTCGGGGATATCGGGGATTTGAAAATCGAAACCGGAGGCCTGCGTGAGGGCGTCCAGATATTCTTCCAGCATGGCGCTGACAGCATCGAACATGCGCACGGTGAGGTCACTGTCGGTTTGGCCAAGGGGGGCGCTGTCGATCTCTGCCTGCAGGAAGGGCATATCGTGATAGAATTGCTGCACCCGAAAGCGCTCGCCGCCGTATATCTGTATGAGAAAGGTGTCATCGGGCTGGCGGGCCACCTGGAAGATGTGGGCGATGACGCCGATGGTGTGGGGAAGCGGGTGCGGGTCTTGCCGGGTCGGTCGGTTTTCCAGCACGATGCCAAAGGGTGAGCCGGTGTGAATGCACATCTGCAACAGGTCTTTGTAGCGCGACTCGAAAATATGCAGGCCCTTTACCTGGCCCGGAAAGAAAACCATGGGCAGGGGGAAAATGGGGAGACGGTTGGGGAAGTTAGTGAAATCGTTCATTCGAATGTGGGCAGGGGGACGGCGGGTTTCATGACTTCCCGCAGGAGGATGGTGGCGTAAGCGCCTTTGGGGAGGTAGAAACTTAAACGCAATCCCTGGGGGATAGGTTTCAGATCGATGGGTTGGAGGAAGATACGCCCGATGCGGCGGTTGCCATCCGTGCGATTTTTGCGCCACTGGGCGGGCGTGACAGGTGAGGCGGCCTGGATTTCGGCTTCCAATGCCGCGGCGTCGGCCTGCGGTTGCCTCATTTTATACCCAAACAGCGGGCCTGTAAAGGTTATCTCCCGGCGGTCGAAGCGGGCCTGGTCGGTGATGACGTCTTCCACGACGAACATGCCGCCTGTATCGGTCTTTTTGGCCAGATCGCCCAACAGAATTTTATCGAACAGGCCGCGCCGGATGCGCAGGGTGAGATAGTCGTTGAAAAGTTGCGACTGATAGGCGGAGATCAGCAGCCGGGTCAGCCATTTCTGACGGGGGCGTCGTTTTTTACCGGTGAGGATGGCCAGCCCCTGCTCGGCGTTGTCGCCGTATTGCCCGAAGCGCTGTTCTCCGAAGAAGTTGGGCAGTCCCCGTTCCTCCAGCGCCCGCACAATGGCCGTGGCCCGAGCGACCGCGTCTTCGGCTTCTGGATGCAGCACCGCGATGGTGAAACGGTTGCCCAGCAAGTGTCCGGGCCGTAGTTTGCGATTATGAGGAATGGCCCATTCGAACTGGTAGCCCAGGCCGATGATGGCCTCTTTGGCTTGCTGCGGAGTGACTTCGGGCAGGGAGAATATCTGAGTGACGCGGGCGTGTTTGTCCTTGAGGCCGGCGTAACCGATGCCGTTTGGGGGGATGTCCAGGGCCCGAGCCAGGTTTTCCACGACTTCGCGGGTGGTTTGTCCCTCGCGAGTGAAGCGCACAAAAAGATGATCGCCTTCGCCCGCGGGCGGGTACAGCGCCACTTCTTCCACAATGAAATGTGTGGGTTCGATTTTGATTTCGCCGCCAATGCCTGGCAGCTCGGGGGTAATGGTGGGGAGTTCGGGCATGGAGAAGTTGAGGATCAGGAAATGGAGATGGGAAAGTGGAATGCGCCGGGG
Source organism: Anaerolineae bacterium (assembly GCA_015493675.1). GTDB lineage: Bacteria > Chloroflexota > Anaerolineae > J102 > J102 > M2005. Next base: position 2,281 of record WGCR01000113.1, on the reverse strand, counting down.
AAGTCTGCGGCCACTTTCTTTTGTTTGCCCGCCCATTCGTTGATATCCATACGAAAGACGGCGGTGACTTTGAGTTCGACCGGCTGGGCGGGGGTGTAATCTTCGCCCGATTTCAGATGCGGGAAGTATTTATCCAGCAGCAGTTGCAGACCGTAGAGCGCTTCATCTTCATTCTCGATGATGGCGATTTCACCATAGGCGACCACGCTGGCGTATTCCAGGCTGAAGTCCATGGCCCGCTTCGCGGGCAGCAGCCTTCCCATCTCGAACGCTGTCAACGTCGCCCGGGGATGCCTGCGCAGCATATCGGTGGTGCGCCCGAATTGCGTGGCGTGGAAATAAACCGCATGACGCGCGGGATCATAGACGAACAGCGTGGGCTTGATCATTGGCTGCTCGCCATTGCCAAAAGCCAGGGTGATCACAGGCGCTTGCTGCAAGAAATCTGCTATCCAGGCGTCATCCTGCACCGCCCGGTCCTTGCGTCGGATAGGAGGCTGAGACATGGAATCAGGCCTCCTCGATCATGCTGACAAAATAGCGATGAAAGCGCAGATCATCGCTGAGCTCCGGGTGGAAGGCCGCTCCCAACAGATGCCCCTGGCGCACAGCCACGACGGGCCCGTTTTCGGGCAGCCGGGCGATGATCGCCACCTCCGGCCCGGTTTCTATCACGGCAGGCGCCCGGATGAAGATGGCGTGAAAGGGGCCGTCGGGGTCCTCGGGTCGGGCGACATCCGCCAGAACCGGCACATCCAGATCAACCTCGAAACTATCGACCTGCCGTCCGAAATAATTCCGATCCACGGTGATATCCAGCCCGCCGATGAGCGGCTGGCCGCCTTTCTTCTGCTTTGCGGCCCGTTCGGCCAGCAGAATCAGACCGGCGCAGGTGCCCCAGACGGGGCGCTTCCGCGTGAACGAGCGCAGCGGCTCCAGCAATCCGAAGGCCACGGCCAGCTTGCCCATGGTGGTGGACTCGCCGCCGGGAATAATGAGTCCGTCCAGGTCTTGCAATTGCCCGGGCAGGCGGATTTCGCGGGCGTCAACGCCCAACGCTTGCAATTTGATGATATGTTCTCGAAAGGCCCCCTGCAGGGCCAGTACGCCGATTTTCATAGACTTCCAATAGTATAGAAAACAAGACCCCGAAAACCATCTTCGAGGCCTTGCTGCAGAAACATTTTGCGGGAATGAAAGGAGAATCGGAGTAGCTGTCAAGCTCAACAGCCGCTCCCCAATCGCCCATCTACCATCCGCGCTGGGCAATTTTTTCTTCTTCGGCCATGGATTCGACGGTGCGGCCCACCATGGGCTCGCCCAGATTACGGCTGACTTCGGCCAGAATGCCGGCATCCAGGTAGTGGGTGACAGCCTTGACGATGGCGTTGGCCCGTTTGGCGGGATTGCCGCTCTTGAAGATGCCGGAGCCGACGAAGACGCCATCCACGCCCAATTGCATCATCAACGCCGCGTCCGCAGGAGTGGCGATGCCGCCGGCCGCGAAGTTGACCACGGGCATGCGGCCCATCTCTGCGGTCATTTTCACCAGTTGGTAAGGGGCGCCGATGGCTTTGGCGTAGGCGAACATCTCTTCCGGAGCCATGGTTTGCAGGCTGCGGATCGCGCCCAGCACGGTGCGGGCGTGACGCACCGCTTCGACGACATCGCCGGTGCCCGCTTCGCCCTTGGTGCGGATCATGGCAGCGCCTTCGTTGATGCGACGCAGGGCCTCGCCCAGATTGCGGCAACCGCAGACAAAGGGGATTTTGAAATCCCACTTGTTGATGTGATTTTCCTCGTCGGCCGGAGTCAGCACTTCGCTTTCGTCGATGAAGTCCACGCCCAGATGCTCCAGGATTTGGGCCTCGACGAAATGCCCGATGCGAACTTTGGCCATCACCGGAATGGTGACGGCATCCATGATTTCCAGAATTTTTTCGGGATCGCTCATGCGGGCCACACCGCCCTCGGCCCGGATGTCAGCAGGGACGCGTTCCAGGGCCATCACAGCCACAGCGCCCGCCTCTTCAGCGATGCGGGCCTGCTCGGCGTTGGTCACATCCATGATGACCCCGCCCTTGAGCATTTCCGCCAGGCCGGATTTAACGGTAAAGGTGCCAGTTGTTGCTTCCATAAGAGTTGAATGCCTCCAGAATTTGTTTTTTACGATTTGTAAGTGTGGGATAAGCAGAAATAGGCGGACGCACTGTATAAGCACACCGCAGCCTTTTCTGTATTGTACCCCGTTCATCCCCGTTTCGTCCAGATAACGACCAGG
>WGCR01000112.1 GCA_015493675.1 Anaerolineae bacterium | reverse complement strand
TTATCATATCATCCGAGACCGCCAGGATTTGCGAAAGCCTGACGCGGCCGTTACCGCCAGATGTCGGCATAGGGATGCTCGGCCCGCAGCGGCTGGCCTGCAGGAATGCGCTCGAAGCCAAACGGTCGGATGTCCACCGTCTGCGGCGCGCCATCCAGCATCCACTCGGCCAGACTCTTGCCCGTGGCCGGTGCGATCTTGAACCCGGTGCCGCTGTGACCGCAATTCAGCCAGAAGCCCTCGGGCCCGGCCGGGCCCAAAATCGCCCGCTGATCCATGCTCAGACCATCGTAGCCGGTATGGGCGCTGTGCAGCGAACCCTCCTCCATCACCGGAATGCGACGACAGAGATGATCCACCGCCCGTTCCACATAACCGGGATGCGCATGATCCGCATCGCTGTCCGGGTCCTCGCCCAGAGGATTCTCCACCTCCAGACCCACCAGCGTCAGCCCGCCCTGCTCGGGCCGGAAATACATCTCGTTGGCGTCATCGATGACCGTGGGATGGCTGGGGCCAATCGACTTGGGACGGCGCAAAAACATCACATCATGGCTCCAGGTAATCATATTGAGATCCAGCCCCACCATGGCCGCAATCCGATCCGCCCACGCCCCCGCCACATCGACGACGATGGGCGCATGCCATTCGCCGCCATCCGCCGTTCTCACCCCCAGCACCTTGCTGTCATTCGTCAGCACCTCCGTCACCTGCACGCCCGATTTCAGCGTCGCCCCCATCTGCCGGGCCGCGTCCATCAGGCTCATCGTCGTCGCCGGCGGGTCCGCATAGCCCGACTCCGGCTCATACGCGGCCACCGAAAAATCATCCGTCACCACATAGGGCGTCAGCCGCTTGATATCATCCGCAGTCACCAGCAATGTGGGAATGCCGATCTCCTGCTGCATGGCCACATTGGCCCGCAACGCCGCCTCATACTCCGGCTGCACAATGCGGATAAAACCGGTGCGCACAAAACCGCAATCGCCCCCCACCACTTCCTCCCAATTCCGAAAATACTGAAACGACTGCCACACCAGCTCCGCCTCCAGCCGAAAATCATAGTGCATCCGCACCAGACCGCTGGAGCGCCCGGTCGCGCCCGCAGCCACAAACTTCTTCTCCAGCACCAGCGGCTTCATCCCCCGCTGCGCCAGATGAAAAGCCAAACTGGCGCCATGCACGCCGCCGCCGATAATAATAGCATCCGCTGTCTGAGCCATGAAAACCTCCAAAATGAGTGGAAATCAGAAAAGACCAGTGAGCCAGGCATCCAGCTCCGCCGCCCGCCGGGACCACGACAGCGCCTCGGCCCGACGCCAGACCTGTTGCGACTGCGCCGCCCGCAGCTCGGGCGAGCGCAGCAGCTTCGCCGCCCATGATACCAAATCCCCATCATTTGCCACAACCGCGCCGCCCACGACCCTCGTCAGCGTCCCATACTCCCCCACATCGGGCGTCGCCACCGGCAGCCCTTGCGCCAGACAATCCAGCAGCCGCGCTGGCGACTTGGCCCGCAGCAAAGGCGTATCATCAGGGAGAAAGAAGCAGAGCGCGGCTGCCCGAACAGCGGCTGCTAACTCCGCACCAGCCAGCCAACCCCGGAAAAGGACTCGCGGCAGATTCGCGGGCGCATCCGCCCAATCGCCCGCGACCCACAGCTCGGCGTCCGCAACCCGCTCCAGCACCGCCCGCCACACCGCAACCAGCCGATCTGGCGCCACGTCGTTGCCGCGGGTCAGCAGCAGCGCCACCCGCCCGTTCTCCTCCACCCGCGCCCGCTCCGGCGCCCGAGCCAGGCCATTGGGCAGGTAAAACACCCGCTGCCCGGGATACCGCGCCCGCATCTCATCCGCCAAAAAGCGCGAGGCAGTGATCACGCCCGTCGCCCGCTGCGCCAGCCGGTGCTCCTGCCGAACCAACGCCCGCCGCAGCAACCAGTTGCGCTGCGCCCCCCAGCCTCGCCCATCCTCCAGATCATCCACATCCAGCAACGCCCGTCCGCCACTGGCCAGCCAGGAACTCATGGCCCGCCCCGCATACCCCAGACCCTTGCTCACGATGAGCACATCGGGCGCCGCCTCGCGCACCGCCTGCGTCAGCGCCCGGCTCAGACGCGGATACACGCCTCGCGCGCCCGGGCCTAACGCCAGCCAGCGCACGCGCACGCCCCCATCCTCCTGCGCGCGCCCCGCCTCCTGCGGGCAATCCCACGGCGGAATCAGCAGCTCGACCGCGTGCCCGCGGGCCGCCATCGCCCGAGCCAACGGCAGCAACCGCCGCGAGACCGTCTGCTTTTTACAACCGCCGAACGGAGCCAGAAATGAAATCTGCACGACAGCCGTTTTCCCAGCAGAAACGCTTCAATACACTTCATTGTGAGAACCGATATCCACCAACAAGATTACATCCTCCCCGCCCTCGGGATCACCCTCGAAAAGAAATATGATCCTGGAATCATATTCCACCCAACAAGCCCACAAACCTTCGAGAGAGCCTTTAAGTTTATGCGTCTTCAAGGAAGGCTGGAACGGATCGGTCGCCAGTTGCTCCAACACCTGAAATATCTGTGTCTTGAGCTTCGGATTGTTTCGAGTTTGTTTCTTGAAAGCCCGGCGAAAACTGTTATCCCAAACCAGTTTTCTCATCCCTCGAGTTCCTCCAATTCACGACGAAGATCATCAACCGTGCCATAGCTGGCGCGACCTTCATGAAAAGCCTGACGCGTTGCCCGTGCATTTTCGGCAATTTCTTGCCGACGCAACTCAATCATCCGCTTTTGTACGATTTCGATGAGCGCCTCCTGATCAGAGACAGAAAGCTGTTCGATGCGCTCGAGCACATCCTGAAACGGTGTAGGATGAACTATCGTAGCCATAATTTCCTAATTTGTTGAGAGGTGAATTGTATTGCTCTGCAAGGTATTATAGCATACCTCCTGCGGACAATCCCACGGCGGAATCAGCAGCTAGACATCAGGCCCGCGGGCCGCCATGGCCCGAGCCAACGGCAGCAACCGCCGCGAGACCGTCTGCTTTTTACAACCGCCGAACGGAGCCAGAAACAGGAAGCGCATCACCCTATCCTACTCCACGGTCACGCTCTTGGCCAGATTGCGAGGCTGGTCCACATCGGAGCCGCGCCACACCGCGATGTGATAGGCAAATAGCTGGAGAGGAACCACGGTGAGGATGGGCAGCAGCCAGGGCGAGGCCCCGGGCACGATGATGAGGTCGTCCGCTTTGGCGGCGATGACATGATCGCCGGGATTGACCACGGCGATGACTTTGCCCTGCCGGGCCTTGACCTGCTCCACCTGGCTCACCATCTTTTCGTACACGCCGTCGCGGGGAGCAATGGCCACGGTGGGCATGGTTTCGTCGATGAGCGCAATGGGCCCGTGCTTCATCTCGCCCGCGGGATAGCCCTCGGCGTGGATGTAGCTGATTTCCTTCAGCTTCAGCGCGCCTTCCAGGGCGATGGGATATTGCAGACCCCGGCCCAGGTAGAGAAAATCGCTGTGATTGGCGTAGGCGATGGCCAGCTTGCGGAGGCTCTCATCCTGCGCCAGCACCTCGCCCAGCTTTTGCGGCAGCAGGGCCAGCTCGTGGGCCAGGGCCAGCGACGCCTCGGCGTCCAGCAATCCCCGTTGTTGCGCCAGATACATGGCCAGCAGCAGTTGATCCAACACCGATGTGGTAAAGGCCTTGGTGCTGGCGACGCCGATCTCGGGCCCGGCCTGCATGGTAATCACGCCATCCGCCACGCGGGCGGCCTGGGAGCCCACCGCGTTGACGATGGATAGCAACCGGGCGTCGTGGCGTCGGGCCTCCTCCATGGCCGCCAGGGTGTCCACGGTCTCGCCCGATTGGGTGATGGCCACGAACAGGGTGCGATCGTTCAGAATCGGCTCCCGATAGCGATACTCGGAGCCATAATCCACCTCCACCGGCAGCCGGGCCAGGCGCTCGATATAGAATTTGCCCATCAGGCCCGAATAATACGATGTGCCGCAGGCGACGATGGTCACCTTATCGATGGCCCGCACGATCTCGGGTGTGAGATTGGCCCCGACCAGCGTCACCCGCCCGGTCAGAAAATCCACCCGCCCGCGCAGGGTGTCGGTAAGAGCGCCGGGCTGATCGAACATCTCCTTCTGCATGAAGTGCCGATACGGGCCCTTGGCTGCAGCGATCGGATCCCAGGGAATGCTCAGAATCTCCTTGCCAGGCAGGGGCTCGCCCTCCAGCGTCGCGAAGCGAACGCCCTCGCGAGTGATCACCGCCATCTCCCGGTTCTCAAGAAAACTCATGCGCCGGGTGTGCTCCAAAATAGCGGGAATGTCGGAGGCCAGGTACATTTCCCCCTCGCCATAGCCCACTACCACCGCGCCGGCGTTGCCCAGCCGGGCGGCGATGAGCTTGTCGGGCTCGTAGCGGCTGAGGACCACCACCGCCGAAGGGCCGTCCAGCAGGGCCAGCGCCCGCCGCACCGCCTTCTCCAGGTCCTCGGTCAAAGCAAATTCACGGTGAATGAGCTGCACAATAACCTCGGTGTCGGTGTCCGAGGCGAATTCGTAGCCCTGGGTCGTCAACTCTTCCCGCAGTGGCAGGAAATTCTCGACGATGCCGTTCTGCACCACCACGATGTTGCCATCTTTGGCCCGATGGGGATGGGCGTTGATGGCAGTGGGCGGGCCGTGGGTGGCCCAGCGCGTATGTCCGATGCCAATGTTGCCGTGCAGCGGAGATTCCGCCACCCGGCTTTGCAAATTGATCAGCTTCCCGGCATCACGCCGGATAGCGATGTCGCCATTTTGTTCGATGACGGCCAGGCCAGCGGAATCATAGCCGCGATACTCCAGCCGTTTCAGGCCCTCAAGAATGATGGGCGTCGCCGCCCGCGGGCCAACATAGCCAACAATACCGCACATAACGTTACTCCTGCCAAAAGGAAATGAACGGATAGGGGGAATGGCGATCAGAGTTTGGCTCATTGCCGTCGTACGTCAAACGTCATGCGTCAAAAAGAGGCACGCGACCATGGCGTGCGGCGCTTGACTATCAACGAACACTATCGGCGCATCAACACACGCCAAGGCAAACTCTCATCGTCCCTTTTTACGCCACTGCCGCTCCTTTTGTCCCGCCGGTCGCCCGGCGATGTTTCGGGTGCAGCTTTTTTGCTTGCGGTTCACAGCCTGTCTCTTATACACATCTGACGC
>WGCR01000111.1 GCA_015493675.1 Anaerolineae bacterium | reverse complement strand
TTTCCTCGTCAAAAGGGGCGCTGGAAGCGTCGGCGCAGGCCGACGAGCGGCCAAAGGCCCCTAGCCATGATTTTAATCGGCGGGTTTAGGCGCCAAACTGACTTTCCCCAACCCAATCCTACCCGACAATCTCCCCGAGGAGACCCCCATGTCCGAACCTCCCATTTTTGGCCCCGACAAAGTTTTGATTTTCGATACAACATTGCGCGATGGCGAGCAATCGCCCGGCGCCACGCTCAACGCGGAGGAGAAGCTGGACATCGCCCGGCAGCTCGCCCGCCTGGGCGTGGACATCATCGAAGCTGGATTCCCCGCGGCCTCGCCCGGCGATCTGGCCGCGGTCAAACGCATCGCCGAGACTGTGGGCCGCGAGCCCCGGGTTGACAAGCACGGCACCCCCGCGGAGCCGCCGGCGATCTGCGGTCTGGCCCGGGCCAACAAGAAGGACATCGATGCAGCCTGGGAGGCGGTGCGCCCGGCCAAACATCCCCGCATTCACACCTTCCTGGCCACCTCGCCCGTGCACATGAAGTACAAACTGCGCATGACGCCCGACGAGGTCGTGCAGCGGGTGGGCGAAATGGTGGCCTACGCCCGGCAGTATGTGGACGATGTGGAGTTCAGCCCCGAGGACGCGGGCCGCAGCGAGCCCGAATTCCTCTATCGGGTGCTGGCAACCGCTATCGAGGCGGGCGCCACCACCATCAACATCCCCGACACCGTGGGCTACACCACGCCCGAGGAGTTCGGCAAGCTCATCGCAGATATCCGCGAAAACACGCCCGGAGCCAAAGACGTCATCATCTCCGTCCACACCCACAACGATCTCGGCCTGGCCACGGCCAACGCCCTGGCCGGTGTGCAGGCGGGCGCGCGGCAGGTAGAAGTCACTGTCAACGGCATTGGCGAGCGCGCGGGCAACACCAGCCTGGAAGAAGTGGTGATGGCGCTGTATGTGCGCCAGCAGGTGTATGAGATCGACACCAACATCATCACCCAGGAAATCCACCGCACGTCCGACATGGTCAGCCGCTACACCGGCATGTTGATTCAGCCCAACAAGGCCATCGTCGGGGCCAACGCCTTCGCTCACGAGGCGGGCATCCATCAGGACGGGATGCTGAAGCACAAGCGCACTTACGAGATCATGGACGCCAGCCTCATCGGGCTCAGCCACAGCCGTTTGGTGCTGGGCAAGCATTCGGGCCGTCACGCTTTCCGCAAGCGTCTGGAGGAAATGGGCTACCGGCTAGATGACGAGGAGCTGAACAAGGCGTTCAAGCGCTTCAAGGAGCTGGCCGACAAGAAGAAGACCGTCACCGACACCGACATCGAGGCCCTGGTGGGTGATGAGGTTTATAAGCCCAAAGAAACCTGGGAGCTGGTGAACGTGCAGGTGCAGACCGGCACCAACGTCGTCCCCACCGCTGTGGTCACCCTGCGCAACCTGGAAACGGGCGAGGAGATCACCGAGGCGGGCTTTGGCACGGGCCCGGTGGATGCGATGTATCAGGGCATCAACCGCATCGTGGGCGCGCCCAATCGCCTGGTGGAATACCTGGTGCAGGCTATCACCGCGGGCATGGACGCCAACGGCGATGTCACCATTCGCATCGAAATCCCTGAAAGCCGGGGCTACAAGTACACGCCCCAGGGCCGTCCCCGCCGTCGTCTGTTTTCGGGCCGGGGCGTAGACACCGATATCGTGGTGGCCAGCGCCAAAGCCTACATGCAGGCTCTGAACAAACTCATCGCCGCGGGCGAGGAAGACAGCTCGGCCATCGCCATCGGCGCAGAGAATTGAGATTCATGGAGATTTGTAGAGATTGATTGGGATTGAAAAATCTCCCCAAATCTCCACTCAATCTCCACGAATCTCAATCAAATCCCAACGAAACTTTCCCTTCCACTCTCCCACACTGCCTCCTTTTCAATGACCCCACCTAAAACCCTCTTCGAAAAAGTCTGGGACGCCCATGTCGTCAAGCAGGACGCCGGCGCGCCCGCCATTCTCTACATTGACACACATCTCATCCACGAAGTCACCTCACCCCAGGCGTTCAACATGCTGCGCGAGCGGGGCCTGACCGTGCGTCGCCCCGACCGCACCTTCGCCACCATGGATCACGCCATCCCCACCCGGCCCGAGCCCATCGAAAACTGGCCCGCGGACGCCCGCACCC
>WGCR01000110.1 GCA_015493675.1 Anaerolineae bacterium | reverse complement strand
CTCCTACACCATCACCTACCGCCACGCCCGTTAGCACGCCTACGCCTGCGCCGCCTGCTGATACACCCACGCCGCCGCCCGCCGATACGCCCACGCCCACCCCCGTCTCGGCCTCCTGCGGGCGTGAACAGAAGACAGTATCGGGCCGCCAGGGTGACAGTCACTTCGCCTGGATTGTAACGCTACCTTTGACTTGAACCAGGATACTTGGTCGAATGTGAAGCGACTGCCACCTTAGAATCCTTATTCGCTGTACAAGAAAATGTCTCACGCAAAGCCGCCAAGGCTCAAAGTTTTTCTCTGCCTCTTTTTTCCTTTGCGACTCTGCGGCTTTGCGTGAGATCAGTTTTTTGTTTTGACTTTGCCAGCTTAGGGATTAACGCCTGTCGTAACGCAGCAGGCGCAGCGCATTGAACACCACGACGAGGGTGCTGCCTTCGTGCAGAATGACCGCGCCGCTGAGCGCCACAACGCCCGCCAGCGATGCACCGATGAGCAGGAAAATGACGCCCAGAGAGATGGCCAAATTCTGGACGATGATGCGGCGGCTGGCCCGGCTCAGGCCCACGGCGAAGGGGAGTTTGCCCAGATCGTCGGCCATCAGCGCCACATCTGCGGTTTCCAGGGCCACCGCGGCCCCGGCCGCTCCCATGGCGACGCCAACAGTCGCCGTGGCCAGCGCCGGTGCGTCATTGACCCCGTCGCCCACCATGGCTACCGAGCCATGTTCGGCCGCCAGCTCCTTGATGGCCGTCAGTTTGTCCTCGGGCAGCAACTCCGCCCGCACATCGGTCACGCCAGTCTCTCGGGCGATTTTCTGCGCGGCCTGCTCGTGGTCGCCCGTGAGCATCACCAGGCGCTGGATGCCCAGACCGCGTAGCTTCTCCATCACCTGTCGCACGCCCGGGCGCGGCGTATCGGCCAGGGCCAGCACACCGATGATTCGGCCATCGGCCTGCACCCAGATGGTGGTTTTGCCCCGGGCTTCCATATCTTTGAGGATGGCTGCCATCTTTTCATTCCAGGCGCCGTTGGCTTGCTCCTGAATCAATGTCGGAGAGCCGATGAGGACGGGCTTTCCTTCGATTTTGCTGCTCATGCCGCGGCCTGCCAGGTTTTCTACATTCTCGGCCAGGGGCAGGGACAGGTTCTTTTCTGCGGCCGTCTCGACCACGGCCTTTGCCAGAGGATGGTTGGATTGTTTCTCCACGGCCGCGGCCCATTGCAATACGTCGTTGGGGCTGGCCCCGTTCAGGGGGATGATGTCGGTGACTGCAAAGCGTCCCTGGGTGAGGGTGCCTGTTTTGTCGAAAGCCAGCACCTTGATGGTTCCCAGATTCTCGAGATGCACGCCGCCCTTGATCAAAACGCCATTACGGGCGGCCTGGGCAATGCCGGCCAGCACCGACGCCGGCGCGCCGATGGCCAGGGCGCAGGGCGAGGCGGCCACCAGCAGCAACATGCCGCGATAGAAACTCTCCTGCCAGGGCATCCATCCTGTCATCGGCGGGACGATGATGACCAATGCCACGAATAGCAGCACGGCTGGCACAAACCGGGCGGTGAATCGGGAGGTGAAGCGTTGAGTGGGGCTTTGTTGGCTCTGGGCCTCCGCCACCATCTGCATCACCCGATTGAGGGTGTTGTCCCGGGCCGGTTTGGTCACGCGAAGGCCCAGCGCCGATTCCTGATTGATGGAACCGGCAAAAACCTCCTCGCCCGGTCTTTTCGCCACGGGCGCGCTTTCACCGGTAATGGGACTTTGATCCACCGAGCCAGCGCCTTCTACGACCTCCCCGTCCACCGGAATGCGATCACCGGGGCGCACGACCACGATGTCGCCGATTTGCACTGTTTCCACCGGGATCTCGACGATGACGCCATCTCGTTTGACGCGAGCGGTTTTGGGCATGAGTTCTCCCAGGGCATTGACGGCGTCGCGCGCCCGATCCAGCGCATAATGCTCGCCCGCGTGCCCCAGGCTGAAGAGGAAGAGCAGGAAAGCGCCTTCGGGCCATTCGCCCAGGATCGCCGCGCCTGCGGCCGCGGCCAGCATCAACACGTCCGTGTCGAAACGCCCGCGCAGCAACCCCGGCAGGGCGTGTGTGGCAATATCATAGCCCCCGGCGATGTAAGAAAGCAGATAAAAAACCAGGGCGATGTTGGCATCGAGGCCAAACCAGCGTTCTCCGGCCCAAGCGATGATCAAAAACGCCCCTGCCAGGCCCACCAGCATCAACGTCCAGCGCTCCTGCATCCAATGAGGCAGAAACGTGGGAGCGCTGCCATGATCATGACCAACATGCTCCGCCCTCTTTTCATGCTCATGTTCCCCTGCTGTTTCTTCATCCATGGCATGATAGCCGGACTTATGCAGGGTTTCCAGAATCTGCCGCCGGGAAAGCGTTTCGCTGTCGTAAGCCACATAAGCCACGCCCGCGGCGTAATTGACATTGGCATGCAGCATCCCCGGCAACCTTTCCAGCGCCCGCGTCATGCTCACTGCTGCATCGGCTGCGGGCATGGTCTGCATGGGGATGGTTTCATGGCGATAGCGACGGGTGATTTCCGCACCTGCCCGTCGGGCCAGACGTTCGATATCGCCCAGAGAAATGAGATTGGGATCGTAGTGCAGACAGAGTTGGGCCGCGCCGTTTTCCTGCACTATGTGAGCTTCGGAGACGCCGCGGGCGGTGGCAAGCCGCTTCGTGAGCAGGGCGACGCAGGCATCCCCCGCGTCCATGTCGGGTAATAATAGAATGAGGTCTAGACGTTGTTTTTCGGTCATGATGTATGTAATTCGGAAAAAGGTGTCAGTCACTTCACCTGGGGCGAAGGCTACCCGTTCAGCCCCAAAACTGTGCTGAAATCCAAGCGAAGTGACTGCACCTTGGCAGTGATGGAAGAGAGTGGTTAGAGCCTGTTATAAACTTCTTGCCAAATTCTAATCATCTTCATATCATTCGCCTTTCGATTCGCCGCGGATGACGCTGAAAAATCGGATCATCGCGGATTTTCGCAGAAAAATCTTTTTTCAATCCGAAAAATCTGCGGAAATCCGCCGCATCCGCGTTATCAGCGGCGAATCTCATGGGCAGATGATGTGAATTCTCGATTTGACGAGGCCAAAGTGCATAACAGCTTCTAGAGGAATCGCGGCGTTTGGGTTTTGTAACGAAGATACTCCTCGCCATATTGTTCTTCCAACCAGGGTTCCTCAGCAATTGGAAGCAGAATGAAACTGAAGAGGATGATCAGACTGACGACGGCAACCAGGGCGGAATTGACAATGAGGATGATGCCCGTGATCATGATAATATCTCCCACGTACTGAGGATTGCGGGTGAAGCGATAGGGCCCACTGAGGATGAATCCATCCTGGACGCCATGGGTGTTTGCCAGGCCCAGGGTGCGGATGCCCCAGGTGACGAGTCCTAACCCCAGCGTTGTCAGAGGGACGCCGATGCCCAAACGCACCTCTGGCGGAATGGTCCAGGTATTCCAATCGAGAACAATTAGCGCCACAGCTATGCTAATCCCCAGGTAGAATGTTCCCCATGAGAGGAAGAACTTCCAGGAAACCTCGCCCGGAGGCCAGATACGGTGGCTGGGGGTGAGGATGGACCAAATGAGCAACAGCATGTAAGCGTAACCGATAAGGATGCCGGTATAGAACAGGATTTGAGTTAACATGGTAGCGTCATTCCTTGAGTGTAAAAATGATTGTATGAGTATATGTTTATATGATTTGGCAAATAAAAAATGCCTGTCATCCGAAACGGACGTGAGCCAGGCCCTGGTCGAAGAGGTCGTGGATGTGATCGTCCATCAGCGTATAGTAGACATGACGGCCCGATTTGCGGGCCCGCACGATGCGCAGATTGCGTAGCACCCGTAATTGGTGAGAGACTGCAGGCTGGCTCATGTGCAGGAGGCGGGCGATGTCACCCACGCAGAGTTCCGCGTGGGCGAGCAGCCCGATAATGCGCACCCGGGCAGGATCGGAAAGCGCCTTGAACAATTCGGCGATTCTGTCCGCGACGTCCTGATCCAGCAGGAACGCATCGGTGGCGCTGGCAACATCCTCATGTTTGTCATCGGAGCAAATGATGAGTCGATCTTTGTTCATGGCGCTTTCCTGTTTCGTGGAAATATAAAACAATGCTTATATGTTAATGTATTTGAGATTGAATGTCAAATTCTCCATTTGCTTCGGAGAAGGTGTGACGAAAAGCGATCTCAAACCGGGTTGCGACGATTTCAAAGGGGCGTGTCCAGTTTCGGTTGAGCTGCGTAGGCCGCCCTCAAGTTTGTAGGGCCTGTCTCTTGTACACATCTGACGCT
>WGCR01000109.1 GCA_015493675.1 Anaerolineae bacterium | reverse complement strand
CTCCGCGGGCATCATCCCCGGCTTCTCGGTCGGGCGCTCCTGGCAGACCGAAGACCACGTGGCCATGCGCCTGACCGAGATCGTTAACGGGCTGCAATCGCTGCTCAATCACGCCACCGCGGAGGGGGGCTTCCTCACCAGCGCCATGCTCCTGGTGGACGCGAAGGGCGCGGCCGCGGCAGAATCGTTGGTGCCCCAGGCCTTTCACGGCCCGAACGCCCCCACGCCCGTGATGACGGTGATGGCGGGCGAAGTGCTGCGGCCCCACGTTCTGGCCCTGCGCCCGTCGCTGGACCGGGCTGCGTCCGACCCCTTCGACGTGGGCCTGTGGACGCGCTGGGGCACGTTGCATACGCCGGAGATGGTGGCGGCCCTGACCGCGCCCAATCTCTTCGAGGAGGGCCTGGCCGTGACCGTGCAGGAGCGCATTCCCGCCGGCCTGGCCTTCTACCCCGACGCAGCGGGCGACGTGGTGTTGGGGCACCAGGTCTCGCCCGAGACCGGCGACCTCACTGCCGCGCCCCTGAAATTGAGCCGGGAGCGGCATTTCCACACCGCGTTCATCGGCGACACCGGCTACGGCAAATCGGTGGCCGCGGTGCGCCTGGCCCTGGAGACGACCGTCAAGTGGCAAATGCGCACCCTGGTGCTGGATTTCGGCGCGGGCTGGCGGCAGTTGCTGAATGCGCCCGGTCTGGAAGGGCGGGTGGATATCCGCCAGCTCTCGCCGGGCGGGGTGCGGCCCCTGCGCTGGAATCCCTTGCAGATCGGGCGGCACATCCTGCCCGAGGTGCAGTGGCGCGCGTTCTGCGATATCTTCGGCGCGGTGGCGCGACTGGGCGTGCGGCGGCAGGTGGCGGAGCTGCGGGAGGCGCTGCGCCGGGTGTATCTGCGGGCCGGCGTGCTGATCGACGATCCTGAGCTGCCGCCAGATTGGGCGGTGGTGCGCAGCGATGACGGTGTGGAATTCAGCGGGATGGTGGGGTCGCAGACCGGGCGCTTGCTTCCTCCAGAAAGGCAAAAACTGGCGGTGGCGCGCTCAAGGCGGGTGGGCCTGGCCGAGTTGTATGCCGAGATCGAAAACAAGCTCAGCCTGATTCCGCCGCGGGACACGATGCTGCGGGGCGTGCTGGAGGGCATCCTGTTTCGGCTGCATCCCCTGGTGCAGGGCGCGGCGGCCAGGCAGTATGCGGCGGGCCCGGACGCGGTGGATATCAATGAGGTCGTTCCCGGCGATTGGGGCGTGGCAATTTTGGAGGGCGGCGCGTTCCTGGACGAGTTCTCCAAGGCCTTTCTGCTGGGCTGGACGGCCTGGCACATCTACAACGATGCGGTGGTGCAGCGCATGCGACGGGCGCGGTCGGAGCCCGCGCACATCCAGATCGTGTTCGAGGAGGCCAACAAGATCCTCTCGGGCGTGGACGCGGGCGAGGAGGAGGGCGGGGCCGCATCCACCGCGGAGCAGTTCGCGGCCATGTGGCGGGACTCCCGCAAGTATGGCATCTGGCTGCATCTCATCACCCAATCGCCGTCGCTGATCCCGCCCGGCATTCTCAGCTCGTGCAACAATGTGTTCGCGGGCCAGGTCAAGAACCGGCGGGACCAGGACGTGGTCATCGGCATGCTGCATAAGTCGCCGGTGGGCTTCACCGACGAGGTGTGGCGACGGTTTCTGGCATCGCTGCCTGTGGCCCGTTCTGTCGTCAAGCTGGGCTACGCCTTCGACCGGGCGTTGTTGGAGCCGGTCTACGTCCAGCCCCTCATCGTGCGGGCGCGGGAGCTGGATGATGAGGAGATTGTGGAGAGATTAGGACGCGGATGGAGTGTTCAGTGAGTCAGTGTTCAGTATTCAGTCTGGGAGCAGCGAAGTCCACTGAAAACTGAACACTGAAAACTTTGCCTTCCATTCCAGGACAAATCCCATGACCTCGAAAGCCATCGCCTTGACCATCCTTACATTCCTGACTGTCGCCCTGATGGCGACCCTTGCCCTCCACCGCGCGCCCATGCCCGCGCGGCCCGTCATCGCCCAAACGACGCCGCTGCCCACGGTCACGCCCACGGCCACCCCAACGCCCGGCTGGTGGGGGAAGGCCGATTTTGCCACACCAACGCTGCCTAAGCTGCCGGGCGTGAAGAAGCCCGCGTTTTCTGGCGGCGTGGGCGGGCAGGAGCCGGGCCAGCCCGTGCCCTTCACCGTCATTTCTTGCCCTACCGCGGGCGTGAAGATCACCGAGATTCGCACCGCGTCCGGGCCCCTTCGGCAAGCTCAGGGCAGGCAGTGGTGGCATATCTTCGGCGTGGCCGACATCCCGGAGCTGTGGTATTGGAAGGCCGAGGCGTCGGCGGATGGACAGCATTGGGCATGCTCTATCGGGGCGAGCGCGCGGCCACGGGCCTGCTGCTGCGTCTGAATCTGACGACGCTCCCGGGCGGGCCGCTGTTCATCCGCCTTACTGCGGTGGATCGGACGGGGAATTATCCCGGGCCGTGTGTGAGGGATGCTACGAATAGCCATTGGAAATACGCGGTTAGCTCCTGAGAATATCCACAAGACTCCAATGGGGCTTTTGCACAACTGGAAGAGTAT
>WGCR01000108.1 GCA_015493675.1 Anaerolineae bacterium | reverse complement strand
GCGTCAGATGTGTATAAGAGACAGGTGGGGGCGGCCATGGTTGCTGCCGCAGCGTTTCGCCACCGAAGGATGGTCGGGCGTGGCCGCTGTTTTCGTCGAAGGACATGTGTGGGTGACGCTGATGCGCGTCTTTGTGGGATTTGTGCTGGGCGCTATTCCGGGCGTGCTCCTGGGGATGATCATGGGCATGAGCCGCACCATCCGCACCATGCTCGACACCACCATGTCTGCGGTTTATGTTTTGCCCAAGATCGCGATTTTCCCCATCGTCATGCTCATGTTCGCCAACCCCTTTGGCGAAGGCCCGAAGATCGCGGTGGTCGCCATCTCCGCCTTCTTCCTGGTTGCCATCAACACCATGACCGGCGTACGCGACATCGAGCCGGTATACATTCAGGCTGCGCGCAATTATGGCGCCAATTCCTGGCAGCTCTTTCGCCACGTGATCCTGCCCGGGGCGATGCCGGTTATCTTCGCCGGGATGCGTCTGGCGTTGGGCACGGCCCTCATTGTCATCGTCGCTATAGAATTCATCCGGGCCAAGCGGGGCGTCGGGTTTCTCACCTTCTATTATTGGGAGGTGATGGTCACCGACAAGATGTATGCGGGCCTGTTTGTGATTATGCTTTTGGGCGTTCTGCTCACCTACGGCCTGCAACGGCTGGAAAAACGCATCATGCCCTGGCGGTAGGTGATGCAGAATTTTCCGTAAATAGATCTCACGCAAAGACGCAAAGGCGCAAAGGAAAAAAGAAGCAAAGAATTCTTGGCGGCTTTCGCGCCTTTGCGTGAGACTTCACGTCATTTCGAGGGAGCGCAGCGACGAAAGGTGCGACGCACTTACCGCAGGCTCAAGTGCGTCGCACCTGAGATTCCTCCTCCCTGCGGTGAGCTACCGCTCATGGCGTCTGAATAGACATTATCGGAAACAAGAAAGTCTTTGCTCACGTTTTGCATCATTCTGCTACTGACAAAGCTCAAAGATTAATGAACAATGATTAAAGACTAAATCAGCGCTCTTTTCACTTTAATCATCAATCATTAATCATTGATCCGGGCATGATTGAGCAAAAATCGGAGAGTCCACTTCACAGCGACTTGTTTCCAATGATGTCTAATGATTAGAACCCGCGCAGCTTCGTCAGATCGGCCAGGCCCGCGGGCAGGGACGCGATGCGCTGCACCAACGCCAGGCGGGCGACCGGATATTTATGATCGAGTAAGGCATGCAGGGCAAGTACAGTGAGGGGTGACTGTTTGCAAGTGGGCAAGACCGTGAATGACGCCTGCGTTCCTGTCAAATCTATCTTCAATGCAGTTGAAATAGTTCAAATCACCCGCATTGTATCGACGAAAAACTGCATAAGCGATGTGATCCGCCAACTGAGTTAGTCGCGATGCTTTGGAGTCTACAAAAAACGGCACCTCTGGTATGTGCTTCAACCGACTTCCCCACCGATTCCCCTCCATCCGAAAGGACTTGGCCAGTTCTTGTAAACTGTTTTCGTAGGTCGTTTTATCCAACACAATGATTCCCTTCTCGTATTTGTCTGGTGGTGAAATTCGATGAAGATACATATCGAATCGGCTGCTCAAATCTTCAAATGCTTTACTCATCAGGTCGTCGTTTGGAAACGATTCTTTGTGTATAGCGCATGAAAAAACAACAATATCTGAATAGGCCTTCTTGAGAACCAGTAGCACGTCTTTGATAACTTGAATTCGATCTTCTTTTGTTGAAAACCTGTTCCAGGGACTCCGCCGGCCGCTGAATATCTCAGAAGCATGAAACTCCACTGCTCTTGGATTGAGCGGATCGACGCGTTCAGCAATTTTCTCAATCTGATTGGAAAGCCAGTAAATGCTGGTCTCGGGGACGCTCACCCCGCCAAGAACGAAATACTCTTCATTTTTGTTTGCAATCGAACCTGAATCATCCAGATAGAGCAAGTGCATGGAGCCAGCTCATCCTGTGGAAGTGCTATAAAAAAAGTCCCTCATTACAAGGGACTCATTCATGGGCCGGATTGAATGATTCAAACAGACCGCCAACTGCAGCCTTTCCGACCATCAAGAGCCGAGTGGACTTGTATCCAACGGATTGCTAGGTATGCAACCCTCCCGACCCAAAATTATTTTACTTAATTGTCGATCATTTGTCAAGCATTTTTGGCAATCTGGGTGCGTTCCAATTTGGGGGCAAATTTGCATTTCTTGCCAGAACCTGCCGATTGAAATCAGGGCTGGGGGCCTGCGGCCGCTTGTCTGCCTGCGCAGACAGGCCAATTTGCGCCCGAAAATGTCCTCGCAGGAGGACATGCGGCGGAACGCCCTCAGAACCGAATTCTATTCGGCCAGTGCGCCCCAATTTTGGAACGCACCCCATTATCGGCGGGAATAGACAATATCATTAATGCTATGTTAAAATTAAAAAATATCTTTCCCCCATAGCCACGATTTATAAATGTCGGCATGGTTCATTTTTGCCATTGGGAACTTGACAAATTCTGCCAGGTCTTTCGCCGCAGGATAGTTGATACTCGGTACCTGGTATTCGAATCACCCCGGAACAGGGGCAATATCCTCAATATCCAATATCCAGTATCCAATCTCTCTCAGTCAATTTGTCAAGCTTCAAACGTCTATTTTGAACCATGCCTAAATGTCCTGTTCCTAAGGCGAAAGGCCCTGAGAGATGGGCGAAGGAGTTGAGCTGATATGAGAAAGTCACACTTCTCTCCATTCGTAACGAAGTTCTCATTACTTTTGGCTCTTATTTTGGTTACTCTGTTGGGATCATCTAATTCTGTTTCAGCTCAGGAAGGGCCTCCCTTAACGATTAAGGGACCACAAATAAAGGTGGTTACGGCGCCGCCATCACCCAATCCCGCCTATTTCCCGCGAGACAACAGGAGTAAGGCGCCCCAGTCCGCTACGATTACTGTCACTTATAAGATCGGAGACATTTCTGGATGTCCAGCATCCGTAGACAGTTGGAGTGATATGCCTCCAGGAGAATCTTCGACGCTTCAACAGGCGTTTGAACGAGCGGTGGCCACCTGGGAAGCAACTCTCGATTCTTCCGTCGAAATCAGAGTAGAAGCTACTCTGGAAAATATTGGTGGCAGTACACTGGGCTATATGGGGCCTTACGGCACAGCCAATTGGGGCACACAGCCTGTTGATAATGTTTGGTTTCCCCATGCTTTAGCCGACAAAATCAATGGTGGCGACCTCGCTTCAGGCAACTATGATATCACAGGGAAGATGACTTGTCGCGATGACTGGAATACAGATGACGCCAGCACGGATGGAGATGGCTATGGCGGAGAATATGACTTTGAGTCTGTAGCAGTCCACGAGTTGGGACACGGTTTGGGATTTGTTGGCGGCGCCTCCTACGACGGCGCCACCGGCAATGGCGGCGTCCGTGATGATACGAATAACTTTCCCTGGGTGTATACCTGCTTTACCGGCTCGACTAATCCGGGGGGCCGTTACCTTCTTAATCAAAATGAATTCCCTGAAGATAGCGTCCCCATGGGGGATGTGTTAACCAACAAGGGAGGGACCAGCAACGGTGGTGCGGCGGGCGTCTATTTCTACGGCGATCATGCAGTCAACGCCAATGGCGGCGCGGTCAAACTCTATTCTCCAGACGCGTGGGAAGAGGGCTCGAGTTATTCTCATCTCGATTCCGTTACATTTAATGGCACTGCCGAAGACCTGATGACGCCCTCGATCGGCCCGGGCGACATCACGCGCTCAGTGGGGCCCGTTACACAGGGCATGTTCAACGATTTTGGTTGGACCGATCCCTTCAACTCAGAAGCGTGCGCTTCACCGACGCCCAATGCAGTAACCATGCAGGGGATGGCGACAACTTATACTTCTGCCTTTCTGGTTATCGAAAAAGATAATGTTCTGCCCCTCGCCATAGCAGGGGTCCTGGTCATTATTTTTGGAGCAGCATCTATATTCTTGTATCGCCGTAAATAGCACGACTATCTCTGCCCGGGGGCTCTTTTCGGGCCCCTGGGCCGTTATCGGGGCGGGGAAGCCAGCAGATTCACTCTGTAGATTTGATCCTGGGATTCGACGAGATCGCCATATTTTTTCAAAAAAGCATGAATTGCCTGGGCCTGTTCGGGTGTTATGTCGATTCTCTGGCTCAATTCGACATCTTCAAATAGCCATGTTGGAGGCGTTGGCGTTATCTCGGCAGTTACTTCGATGGCCTCGATATGGAATGCGGTGGGCGTAAAAAGCTTTGCATCTGAAGGTCGTATAGCCAAAAGTCGCTTGCGGACAGATTTATACGCCTCGGGCGCTTCGTCCCAACTGGCGGGATACACCAATACGCGCTGATTGCGCCCTGAGAAGTTAGCAACAATGACGCCTGTTGGCTGATCTCCCCCGGCCTGGGGATTGGGAGCCAGGACAAGTGCGGACCCATCTTCTGTATTCTGGGGCAAGAAAGCAGGGGCTTTGTATTCTGCTTGCAGTGAGAAAAATCCCGATTTCTCGATGAAGGATAGTAACTCCTGAATGGCGGCCTCATCAATGCGTCCGCCCCAAACTTGCCGATCGAACCCTATGGTTGGCGGGCCTTCTTTGACGAAGACAACGAGCCCATCGCCATAAAGCGTCCAGAGCGGGACATGTGCTCCCTTTCTGACAGCCATTAGCCCGCCAAATTCATCGTACTGAATCACAATCGCCTCCGGCGATTCATCCCAGGTTTGTTGCCGGGACGCAGGCGTTTCTGCCAGAGTCGTGGGCGTATCGGGCAAAGGAGGCGTTGCTGTATTTTCAAGATTACTTTCAGGCGTAGAGGAGGGAATAGAACAGGCGGAAAGCAAAAGTAACAGGAAAGCAAAATATACGTATTTCATGGTTCGACCTCCTGACATTTCTATAGTAACAGATTTCTGGATTCGAACGCAATTCGACAAGAATTATGCGACAATTTATTATCGAATCAATAAAAAAAGCCCGAAGAAGCGAACTTACTCCGGGCGTCGATTAAAAGCATGTTACCATGCCGCCATCAGGCGTCAATCCATTTTTCAACCTTGTTGGCGAAGGCCACATAGCTTTGCGCACCCACGATGCGGTCCACCTCGCGGCCGTTCTTGATGAACAACACGGTGGGGATGCCCATGATGCCAAAGCGGGCGAGCGTATTGGGATTATGATCCACATCCAGCTTGGCCACAAACACCCGGCCATCATACTCGACAGCCAGATCTTCGATGATGGGGGCAATGAGATGGCAGGGATTGCACCATTCCGCCCATAGATCGACAATAGCCAATTTATCGGAGTTCAGCACCTTCTCCTGAAAATCGGCGTCTGAGACATGAACGGGTTGGGGACGAGGAGCTTTCGTCTCGGCAGCGGGTAAAGCGGATGATTGTTTTTCCTCTTTTCCACCAAAAAGTTTATTGAAAAGGCTGGGCATATTTTAATTCTCCAGATACTGAGATGAATGAAACAACAAGTGTCATCCCTATAAGATTAAAGTCATGCCTCAAAAGTTACAACCTGCGCCCAAACATCCTCATTGAAATCTCTGATTTTTATCCTAAGGCCAATCGTGCTAAAATCAATGTCTAATGACCTTATTTTTGTGGAGGAAGATATCCTATGCCCCGTCGTAAACGTATTGCCAAGCAGCAGCCTAAAAAGAAAATCAACTGGACCACTACTATGTGGTATATCATTGGCGCACTCATTGTGATCGCCATGGTTTTCTCACTGGTTGCTGGCGCCTTTCGTTAAACCTGACATCGAACGCCATTTGTAGAATCGCCGTCTGAAACCTGGGCGGCGGTTTTGCATTATTTTTCTACGGAGTCTGACCATTTCATGGCCAAGCTCTCTAAAGATGCGAAGATAGGACTGCTATATGTTGCGATAGCAGTTTTCTTTTTTTCCACCAGTCCCATCTTCATCCGTTGGGCGGACACTGTTTCGCCCTACGAGCTGACATTCTGGCGGTTGACCACCGCGGCCATGACTGTGGGCGCAATGATGCTGCTCAAGCGGGAGCGGTGGCACGTGCCGCGGCAGGAGTGGCGCAAGTTTGCCTTGTTTGGATTGATTACAGCGCTGCACTTTCTGTTTTACATCGCGTCACTTTCCTTCACGACCATTGCTCACTCCCTGGCCATTGTCTACACTGCGCCCGTTTTTGTGACGCTGTTCTCGGCCATCTTTCTCAAAGAACACATTCCCAAACGCAAGTGGGGCGGGATTCTGATCACCGTGATCGGCATTGGCATTCTAGCGGGCTTCCAACCAAATTTCACCCGCAGGATGCTGTTCGGGGATATCCTGGCGTTGGGGTCAGCCATCACTTTCGGGTTTTACAGCGTGGCCGGACGTTCCCAGAGACATCATTACAGTTTGTTTACCTACGCCATGACCACTTATGGGGCTGCGGCATTGTGGGCCATGCCCGCAGCAGTTCTTACTCTCACGCCCGGCGGCTATACGGCCAAGACCGTCCTCAGCATCCTGGGCATGGGCATTTTTCCGCTGGGATTCGGGCACACGCTTTACAATGCAGCGCTGCGTCGGGTGCACGCCTCCTATGCCAACGTCATTGCCACACAAGAAGTAACCGGCGGCATCATCCTGGGAGCACTGATGCTGGGCGAGATCCCGGGCGTCAACGAAATCATCGGGGTAGTGGTGGCCCTGATCGGCATTCTCATCGTCATTTTATAGGATCAGCTATGCGCACATCTCATTTTCCCCGCCATCTCTGGCCTCTGAGTACGCACTTTTATCGCCGACGCCTGTTTTTGGACAGCCACGATCTGACGGTATTGGGACGACGATTGGGCACGCCCGTTTATCTCTATGACGCCGCCACCATCGACCACGCCATTGCCGCCTATCGCCACGGTCTCGGGGTCTGGCCCGGGCCCGGTCTCATCACCTACGCGTCCAAGGCCTGGCTATCCCGACCCCTGGCCCATTTGCTGGCCCGCCGCGGTCTGGGCCTGGATGTGGCGTCGCAGGGGGAGCTGGAAATCGCATCGCGGGGGGGATTCGATGCAGGCCTGCTTCATGTGCACGGCAATAACAAGCGCGTCGAATTGCTGCAACGGGCGGCAGAAGCAGGCGTTGGGGCCATCGTTGTGGATAATCTGTATGAACTGAGTTTGCTGGAGCGCCTGAATCCGCCCGCTCCCGTCGCCCTGTGGCTGCGGATCAATCCTGATCTGCTGGCGCCCACCCACGCCTATCGCCAGACCGGGCATCACGGCTCCAAGTTCGGCATGGCTGTCGAAGAGGCGCTGGCGGCAGCCCGACGCATCGCCGCCATCCCTCATCTGCGCCTGACGGGGCTGCATGTGCACATCGGCTCGCAGATTTTCGAGCTCGATCCCCTCGCTGCGTCCATCGACCGCCTGATCGAGCTGGCTGTGCGGATCGAGCAAGAGGGGCTGGGAACCATCGAGGCGCTCTCGCCGGGCGGCGGTTTGGGCACCCCCTACACGCCCGCTGATCCCGCCGTTCCCCTGCACCGGTTGGCGGCCCGACTTTGCGCCCACGCCGCCGAATCCTGGCAACGGCAGCACGGCGGCCCGCATCCCACCCTGATTCTGGAGCCGGGCCGCAGTCTCATTGCCAGATCGGGCGTGGCATTGTACACTGTGGGGGCCATCCGCGTTCTCAGCGATGGCAGTCGCATCATCGCCGTGGATGGCGGCATGAGCGACAACATTCGCCCCGCCCTTTACGGCGCCCGTTACACCGCCGTTCTGGCGCGAGACCCTCTGGGCGACGCCATCGGGCCAGCGAAAATCGTCGGGCCGTTATGCGAAAGCGGCGATTATCTCATCGAGCAAGTTCATCTGCCCGAAGTGCGTCCGGGCGATGTGTTGATCATCCCCGTCTCGGGCGCTTATCATCTCAGTATGGCCAGCAACTACAACGGCGTGCTGCGCCCGGCCGTTTTCCTGCACCAGCGCGGCAGGATTCTCCCCATGCAGCGGCGGGAAACCCTTGATGATCTCATGCGTCGGGACGTCTTCGCCGTAAATTGATCCCATAACCATGTCCAAGCCTGTCAACTGTCGATATTACTACGCCGACTATCACCGCGGTCGGGAAACCGAGGAGTGCCGGCTGATCAAACGTAATCCCGATTCTCGGCCCTGGCATCGCAGCCTGTGCAACAAATGCCCGGCGCCCGACATCCTCATCAACACCAACTGCAAGGAGATCGCATTGGAGGCGACGGTGGTGAAAAAATGGGGCGTGCTGGAACGCGTAGAGATTTATGCCATCTGCGCCCGACATTTCATCGAGCTGGAAGACCCCAGGTATTGTCCTCTGTGCGCCCAGGAAGATGACTGAGGTCAATTGCTTCAGTCCTCATTCCAATCATCTTCCCAGTCGTCCCACTCGATATCGATAGTTTTTTTCTGGGGCGGCGGGGGGGAGCCGGAACCGCGACGCCGGTCCAACACTGTGCGCATCGCTATGCGCATGGCGGCCAGAAATTCAGTGAATGCGTTTTCGAGATGCTCCCAGAACTCATCCGGCATTCCGAAATGATAGCGGGACAACGTTTTCTTGAATGCACGTAATCCCAGCCGAAACCATCTTTCCCAGGAAAACGCCTCTTCGTTTATCGATTCATCCTGCGTGATTTCGGACATCTGGTTGCATCCTGGTGATAGTCTAAATCCGGGGAAAAACCCACAATCTGTGGATAACTATCCTCGCACCTGTGGATAACCTGGCAGTTATACACAGGCCCATGCTACATCTCGCGTGTAGAACAGTCTTTCCCCCTAGATGTCGGACGGCTCTTTTTCTGGTCTGTGGGCAATAGCGATGACGCTGGTGCCCCAGGGCAGGCGAAAACGCTTGAGCATGGCCACCTCCACCTTGCCTACCCACTCCAGGATACTGTTCAGCCAGCCTGGTGCGGGCTCCATTTCCACCTGATAGGCGTCATCGTTGAAGTGTGGTGAGGACATATCGGGCTCTTTGCCCAGCCAGCGTCGCAGCAAAATCACGCCCGCGCCCAGAGGAAAGACGATAAAATTGTTGTAGCCGCAATAGGGGATTTCCCAGCCCGCGGCTTCCAGCTTTTGCTTGAGTTCCGGTGCTGTATAACGACGCTGGTGAAGATTGATGACATCGTTGTTGCTCCACAGCCACATGAACGCGGGCACGGTGACGACCATGGAGCCGCCCGGTTTGGTGACCCGAAAGGTCTCATTGAAGACCGCTGTTTCATCGGGAATATGCTCCACGGTGTCCAGCAGAGCCACGATGTCGAAAGATTCATCCTCGAAAGGCATATCGGTGGCGTCACCCTGTCGCACACCCCAGCCGCGCTCTTTGGCCACAGGGATAGGCTTGGGGTTGTACTCCAGGCCGACGATCTCGTCGCCGTATTGGGCCAGATTGTGCATCATGTTGCCCGCGCCCGCGCCCACATCCAGCACGCGGCGACCGTTCTTGCCTGGGCCGGCGTATTTATCCAGCAGGGCGAGGATGGCCCGGGTGCGTGAGGCGAACCACCAGTGTTTATCTTCATCAATTTGCACAAGCATGGGGGTGCTTTCGGTCATGGTTATTTCAGCTCCTTCGCTTTGAGTATCTTAACCCCAGAAGTTTCGATTATTCTGCCCCAACTGTCAAGTTTCAGCAGGGCGGCGAAGCTCAACCTGCCGGGGGCTTTTGCGGGCGCACGGTGATACTGCGCTGCTGCAACACCCGCACCTGGCCCGGTCTCCCCCCCTTGATCTTGCGCAGATGCCGTTTGCGGGTGACGATGACCGCTGATTTTGTATTCTCCCGGGCCTGTGAATGCCACAATGCCCATCCCGCGGCCGCGGCGATGACCTCCTGGGGAATCTCTCGCCCCTGGGCGCGGATGATGACGTGGGAGCCGGGCGCTCCCTGGGCGTGCAGCCAGATATCGTCCGGCTGGGCCAATTTCCAGGTGACGCGCTCATTTTGCAGGGCGTTGCGCCCGATGATGACCTCGAAGCCCTCGGGGGTGGTGACGCGAACAGGCTGGGAACGGGGCGCTTGCGGGCGTTTGCCCTTTGGCTCCGATACCAGGCCCGAGGCCAGCAGCGCTTCCCGCAACTCCTCGATCTGGGGTGTGTTGTCGGCCAGCCGCACATCGCTTTCGATCTGTTCCAGCCAGGCCAAATCCCGATCCACCGCGGCCAATAATCCGGGGATTTTCGCCGCCGCCCGTTTTTTCTTGTGATAGCGGGCGAAGTAAGTCTGAGCATTCTCGCTGGGGCTCAAAGTCGGATCCAGGGGGATAGACAGTGTTTCCTCGCCCGTATCGGCCAGCAGTTCCGTCTCCCCCGGCTGGATCTGCCAGGCGTAAGCCAAAATCCATTCGCCGAAGGCGCGCAGTCGGGCCACATCCTCCTCGCCAGCGGCCTGCTCGCCGAGGCTGGCCCGTCGCCCCAGCAGCTTCTTGCGGGCCTGCGCCACCAACGCCAACACCTGTCTGCGACGCCCCGCGTAGCTGTCAGCGCCCAGCGTGGCGTCATAAAAAAACCGGGCCGCGGCGCTGATGCTGCCATAAGGCGTCAGATTGCCCAGATGCGTCAATTCGTAGGGCGCAAAAGCCGCTGGCTGGTGGTTTTCGTCCAGCGCCACGGTGGGCGCCCAGCCGCCCTGCTGCGGCAATGACCGGAACCAGTCCAGCACGCCTGTCAGGCCCGCAGGCGTGAGGTTGGGGTGGGAGACATCGGCCAGGGCGTCGCCCGTAGCTCGGAATACGATCTCGCGAGCGGCCAGCGGACTGAATCCGGCCAGGCCCGTTACCAGCGCCCGCCACAGAGGCTTGCCCGCGGGCGTTTGATGTAGCAGCCGGGCCACATCCTCCTCTCTCGCCAGCTCCAGCGGCAGCTTGCCCCGCTGTGGCGGCGGGGGCTCGTAGGCGCGTCCCGGTCGCACAATACGCCGGGAGCCAGCATGGCGCTCAAAATGACGTAATGAGCTCAGCACGTCCCCCTGTGCGTCGTTCAACACCAGGTTGCTCCATCGCCCCATGATCTCAGCCGCCAACACGCTTTGCCCCTGCTGCGGATGGCCAAAGGTCAGATAGAGCAGGCGCTCCCATCCGGGCTGAATGACCCCGGTCAGCCGCGCCCCGCGCAGGCGTTTGCGGGCCTGCAACAGGAGGGGCGTGTCGGTTTCCAGCCCGCGACGAGCTTTTTCCGCCAGCAGATGCACCCGCGGCGCCCGGGCGTCGATGCTGATCAACAGCCATTCTCGTCGCCCCTCCCGAAAAATCTCCATTGCCAGGCTCTGGGCGTCGGGCTGCAACACAGCCTGCACCCGACCGCCGGTCAGGGTTTCATCCAGTTCGCGGCGTATTGCCGCCAGGGTGATAGCGTCCATGAGGGGAAAACAATTGAGATGGCATGATCGATGATTTATCTTGAATCACATGCAATCGGATTGTACCACAATTGCAAAAAACACCCGGCGCAAGATGACATCAGCCCGTAGCTGTGCTAAACTCGCGTCATGATGAAAATTACCTGGCGACCCATTACCCTGGAACTGAAGAATGTCTTTCGCATCGCCCACGGGGCCAGCGCCCGCCGCCACAATGTCATCGTGCAGGTGGAGGAGGGCCTGGGCGAGGCCGCGGGCGTGGCTTATCACAACGAGACGCCCGAGCGCATCATAGCCTATCTGCAAACCGTGCACCTGGCAGGCGATCCGCTGCATCTGGTGGATATGCTGGCGCAACTGCCGCAGGGGGGCTCCCGCGCCGGTCGCGCCGCAGTGGACATGGCGCTGCACGACCTGTGGGGCAAGCGCCTGGGCCACCCCCTTTACCGGCTGCTGGGTCTGAATCCGGCGGACGCCCCGCCCACTTCCTTCACCATCGCCATGGATGAACCGAAAGCGATGGCGGAGCGGGCTGCGGCCTCGGGAATGCCCATCATCAAGATCAAGGTGGGAAGCGAAAACGATGAAGCCATGGTGCGGGCGATTCGCCGGGCCACGGACGCCCGCTTGCAGGTGGACGCCAACGGCGGATGGAGCCGGGAACAGGCCGCGGCCATCATCCCCCGCCTGGCCCAATACGACCTGCAGATCGTAGAGCAGCCCCTGCCCGCAGGGGATATCGAAGGGCTGCGCTGGCTGCGGGCGCAAAATCCGGGCGTCCCCATCTTTGCGGATGAAGCCATCAAAACCCCGGACGACATCCTGGCCCATGCCGGCGCGGTGGATGGCGTAGTCATCAAGCTGGCCAAGAGCGGCGGCATCCGTGCGGCAGTGGAGATGATTGCCCTGGCCCGGGCGCTGGGAATGCAGGTGATGATCGGTTGTATGGTCGAGACTGCGGTGGCCGTGACCGCAGCCGCTCACATCGCCCCCTTGTGCGATTACGCCGATCTGGACGGGCCGTTGCTCATCGCCAATGATCCCTTCCGCGGCCTGCGCTATGATGGCGCCCGGTTGCTGCTGCCCGACGGGCCGGGATTGGGAATAACGCGACGTGCGGACTGAGAAAAAATCCCTCGCGGATGACAGAGGCGTTCCAAAATTGGGGCGCACTGGCCGAATAGAATTCGGTTCTGGGGGCGTTCCGCCGCATGTCCTCCTGCGAGGACATTTTCGGGCGCAAATTAGCCTGTCTGCGC
>WGCR01000107.1 GCA_015493675.1 Anaerolineae bacterium | reverse complement strand
CCGACCTCCGGGAGGTGGGTGTAAACGCGGCCGAGGGAGCCAACGCTTGGGTGCGACAAACGTTTGACGGTTGGCGGCAAGACGATCCCCCTCCTCCCGGAGGTCTAGCCGCCCGCGATCACGCCCGGGCGCGGACGGCAAGCGCCATTGCAGCGCCGCCAGCCAGCAGCAAGAGGACGAGCAGCGTCAGCCAGCGGGGGAGCGCTGAGGAAGACGCCCGGAGATGCGACAGCGTGATGGCATTGGGCCCGAAATGCCAGATGTAATCCTCCACCTCGCCATCGGCCGCAGCGCCCGTGGCCGCCAGCCCGCCAGCGCTGCTCAATCGCACCCGCACCGCAATAGCGTTGTTGTTGGTCGTAAAGGTGTTGGCCGGAATATCGAAGTACGCCTGATGCACGCCCGCGGCCAGGGGCATGGTCAGGGGATTGCCGCTGGCATCGCGCAAGGTGACCTCGCTCAGAGCGCCGCCGCCCATATCAGTGAAAACCTGCGGCACGCCGGAACCTCCCTGGATGTCGATGCTGATGCCGCCGCCGTTGCCGCTGGCGACCGTTCCCTCGGACCAGCCATTGCCTGCCAGGCCATTCTGCCGCGTGACGCCATCCTCTTCACTGCCATCGCCGGTGGCATCGCTATTGGGCGAAGCGTCAGGCTCGCTTTGCACAGCGCCGCCCAGTTTCAGGGCGCCGCCAAGTTGGTGGCGCGGGCCATCGGAGGCGTGCGTGGTGTGATAGGTATCGGGCAAATCGCCAAAATCGTAAACCATGGCGTCGGTCGGGCCGAAATTGTCAATCCTGAAAATGGCGTCCGTATCTGAAGTGACGCCGTAGTGCAAGAGCCTCCAAACGCCATCGACCTGGGTGTACTGGTTCCAGGGATCACCGCCGTTGGTGGTCACCTGATCACTGAGGAAGGAGAAGCCAACATACTTGTAACTCCCCGCCAGTTCATCGAAGGTTTTTGTGTCATTAGGGCAGTTTGCCCAGGGAAAGAAATTCGCTTCGGCGACTGTGATGCTGTTTGGCGTCCATTGCCCCAGGGGCAGGGCGTTGACATCGACCGAGAGGGGGACTTTTGACAGCCACATATTACATACATTGCTGTCTTGTGAATCGGCAATCAGCCAGTAGGCCACCACCTTTTCGCCCGACGGACTGATGAAGTCGCCATTGTCTCGTTTCAGATCGGCTTGCAGCGTCTTTCCCAACAGGTTGCCTAATGTTGGTGCGGTGGGATCGCCATTTTGTAGGATGTTGTAGAGACGACCATTAAGACCTGTTGTGGTGCCGCTGTAGATATGCCCATCTTCATGCCCCCCGGTAGCAGACCACTGGCTGGACTGGGAAGTCATGAACGGCCATGGCGTGTTTTCTTCATCGAATGTACCCGTTTCGAACCCTTCGTTATCATTATCGAATGTCCAATACGTTGTGGTTTGAGCAATTGCCACCCCGCATACCATGATAGCAGCCATGAGCAGTGTGAAAAGTGCAAAATTCCCTTTTTTGAAAACAGACATTTTTTAACTCCTCCCGACGAAAGTGATGCGCTTTTGGGACAGCGGACAATACGCCAATGGCTCTATGCTAGATAACGAAGACAGCGTTTCATCTTTTTATCATAGCCTCGCCTAAAATCCCAAATCGTCCCCTGCCATAAAGGACGTCTGACTATCCCTTTGTCGCAAGATATGCACTGCCCGCAGCGGCCGCGATCGCATCCCGCGACCATCTGGCAGACCCGAATTTGTCAGAAGCTCAAGACCAGAGTCCTCAAAATCCGCCTAATTGAGTCTGTTGAATCATTCCAGGGTGAGAAAATGATCTCTGATTCCGATTATGGCGCTGCGTTTCTGTCGGCGGAAATCAGTTTGGCAAACAGGTATTTTTCGGTGTCGGTGACCTGGAAACCCACGCTTTGGAGTAGCTCGCTCCAGTCATACCTCAAAAATTGCGGGATATGTTTGGGCTCGACAATCTTGAAATATATCGAAAGGACGGAGGTTTCGAGCCAACTTCCTTCTTTGGCAAAGTCGATGATAAACAGTTGGCCCGATTTCTTCACGACGCGGCTCACTTCTTTCAAAATAGCCATCATCAACTCATATTCCAATTCGTGTAATGCAAAAGAAATGATGGCGACATCGAATTCACCGTCATCAAAACTCATTTGGGTGGCGTCCATTTCCATGAGTGTGATATTCTTGACGCCCCGTTTCCGTATTTTGTTCTCGGCAACAGCCAGCATTTCTGGTGACAAGTCGATGCCGGTGATTTGGTTATGGCTGTTAGCCTGGGCGACGGGCAATGAGCTGCTGGCAGTCCCTATGCACACATCCAGGATGCGCAAGGCGTCGTCAGGTATTTTTTTGGCGAGCGCCAGCCTGGGATTGCTATCCGGTTTGATCATGTACGGAATATCGAACATATCATAAAACGTGGCCAGTAGTTTGAATTTGAGCTTGATTTTCCTCTCATATTCCTGCATGGGAAGCTCCTTTGCCTGGGATTGTCCGCCAAAACATCATGGGGGGGGGGAGAACAGAATCGTATTGTCTGACTTGCTGCATCAGATTTTATCACGTCTGCCCGCGGCCCCAAAACCAATACAGATCGCCTCTGTCCTGTCATCCCCATCAATCTCCTAACCCGAACAAGCCGGAACCCAAAAAGCTGATCTCACGCAAAGTCGCGATGACGCCAAATTCTTCTTTGCCTCTTTTTTCCTCGGCGGCTCTGCGTCTTTGCGTGAGACATTTTCTTGCCCAGTGAGCAAGAACGCCACTGATAAGGCGCTAATCTCTTGCGCTTTGCGCCAGAACGGTCACGCCGTCCAGGTGAATGGAGATCATGGGGCCATTATATCACATTGTAGAGGGGCGATGAGACGGAAATGCCACCCCCTTGCGCCCTGGTTTGCTGCCAAATTCGCCATTTTCGGGCCAATGCATGTATGATTGCATGGTAAATGAAAATGGTTCTCCTGGAATTCAGGGGGTGACTGCTTTTTGACCTCCGGGAGGTGGACGAAAACCGCTCGGCCAAGCCAAAAACCCCTCGTCCACCTCCCGGAGGTCTGGAGACTCCATGGAATCTGGCTGAGCCACAAAAAAAACAGATTATCCCCTTCAAAAAAAGGAGCACAAAAATGATTAGCATTGAAATTCTTGATATTCGAGCCCGCGAAATCCTCGATTCTCGCGGCAACCCCACCATCGAGGTGGAGGCTTTGCTGGATGATGGCTCGTTTGGCCGGGCCGAAGTGCCCTCCGGCGCTTCCACCGGCGCCAACGAGGCGCTGGAGCTGCGCGATGGCGATCCTGAGCGCTTCATGGGCAAAGGCGTGCTCAATGCCGTGGCCAATGTCAATGGGCCCATTGCCAATGAGGTCATCGGCATGGATGCGCTGGATCAGCGGGCGCTGGATCAGGCTATGATCGATCTGGATGGCACGCCCAACAAGGCCAACCTGGGCGCCAACGCCATTCTGGGCGTGAGTCTGGCTGTGGCCAAAGCTGCCGCGGCCGCCACCTTCCAGCCGCTGTACCGCTATATTGGCGGAGCCAATGCCCATACGCTGCCCGTGCCCATGATGAACATCATGAACGGCGGCGCCCACGGCGGCTGGGTGACCGATTTTCAGGAATACATGGTCATGCCGGTGGGCGCGCCCAATTTCCATGAGGCCCTGCGCTGGGGCGCCGAGATCTATCATAACTTGAAAGCTGTGCTGAAAGATGCGGGTTACAGCACCCGCGTGGGCGATGAGGGCGGTTTCTCTCCCGCCTTCAAACATGGCAACCGCGAGCCCCTGGACATGATGCTGAAGGCCTTTGATCGGGCGGGCTACAAAGCGGGTGAGGATGTCATGATCGCCCTCGATCCGGCCACTTCCGAGATCTACGAGGACGGCAAATATCATCTGCGCACCGAGGGACGCACATTGACCAGCGAAGAAATGGTCAAGATGTGGGAGAAATGGCTTGCCGACTACCCCATCATCTCGCTGGAAGATGGCATGTCCGAAACCGACTGGGACGGCTGGGTGATGTTACACCAGGCGCTGGGCGACAAGGTGCAGGTCATGGGCGATGATCTGCTGGTGACGAATGTCACTTATCTGAAAAAGGCCATCGATCTGAATGCGGGCAACAGCATTCTCATCAAACTGAACCAGATCGGCACCCTGACCGAGACCATCGAGACGGTGAACATGGCCAAGCGCGCCGGTTGGACCGCGGTGGTTTCCCATCGCTCGGGCGAGACCGAAGACACCACCATCGCCGACCTGGCTGTGGCCCTGAATACCGGGCAGATCAAGACGGGCGCTCCCGCCCGCATCGACCGCGTGGCTAAGTACAACCAGCTTCTGCGCATCGAAGAAGAGCTGGATGACAGCGCCTATTTCCCGGGCATGGCTGCGTTCTACAATATCAAAAAGTAAGATATGAGGGTACGGCGCACTTGTCTTCGCTGCTGCGTCGATGCGGAAGAGCATTGCACCTCGACTTTCATAAATCCAAAGCCCCGTCGGCGGTTGCTGACGGGGCTTTTTACGGGGCAATTGCCGTCGACCTGTCATGCCTTACAACGACATGAGTCTCCTGTCAGCTTGTTTCCTCGCAAATGAGTGAGGCGGGCAGGAGGGATTTGCGAAATAAGGGGCGACCAAGAGGGGATTGTGGGGATCAATATGTTTCTATCTGAATCGTTCAAAAATCTGGTATAATGGGCTTTGCACGAGGCTGTGCCCCATTGCCAACGCATACTGCGGCATCCTTCTTCTCTCAATGCAGTCAAGACCGAATGCCATGGAAACCCAATCTCAAACATCATCACAACGTTTCAAAGTATCACTCAGTCGTAGTCTGGGCCTTTTTGATATCACCATGATCGGGGTGGGGGCCATGATCGGCGCCGGCATTTTTGGTCTGACTGGCATCGCAGCAGGAGAAGCGGGAGCGGTGGGCTTGCTGGTGGCTTTTCTGCTCAATGGCGCGCTGACCAGTCTTACCGGTCTCACCTATGCCGAACTGGGCGCGGCCTATCCCCAGGCCGGCGGCGGCTACGCCTGGGTCAAGGAGGGGCTTTCGCGGGTGTATGGCTTTTACGCCGGGTGGGTCTCCTGGTTTTCGCATTCGGTGGCGTGCAGCCTTTACGCCGTCCTGTTCGGCACATTTTTCGTCGAGCTGCTGGAAATGGGCGGGGTGCATCTGGGGAATGAACCACTGTTTATGGGATTATCGGCCGAAGGACTGGCGATCAAGTTTTTTGCGGTGCTGGCGGCGTTGACGTTTATCATCATCAATGTGCGGGGATCTTCCGAAACAGGGCTGGTGGGTAACATTATCACCATTTTCAAGATCGTCGTGCTGGGGCTGTTGGTTTTCTTCGGCATCAGAGCGATGATGAACATGCCCAACTGGGGCGATCAGTTTATGAGCATGCCCAGTCCCTTCCCGCACGGCATCCAGGGCATTGTCCTGGCGATGGGGCTGACGTTCGTGGCCTTCGAGGGCTATGAAATCATCGCCCAGAGCGGGGAAGAGGTGAAGAATCCGGGCAAGAATATCCCGCGGGCCATCTTCCTGGCCATCGCCATTGTGGTCATGATCTATCTGGCGGTGGGATTTGTGGCGGTGGGCGCGGTGCAGCAGAGCACGGGACTGCCCAACTGGCTTTATCTGGGCGAGAACGCCGAGCGGGCCATGATTGAAACGGCCCGGGCGATTATGCCGTATGGCGCTTTTATCATGATCCTGGGCGGGCTGGCATCGACGACATCGGCGTTGAACGCCACCATCTATTCCAGCAGTCGCGTTTCTTTTGCCATGGGCCGGGGTCGGGACCTGCCGCCTCTCTTCGGGCGTATCCACACCCGCAACAAGACGCCGCACTGGGCCATTTGGCTGAGTGGATTGTTGATTATTGGCATGGCGGTGCTGCTGCCCGTGGCGGATGTGGCTTCGGGTGCGTCGATCACCTTTTTGCTGCTGTTTTTGATGGTCAACGTCTCGCTGATCCGAATGCGCAAAACGCATCCCGACCTTCATCGTCCTTTTCTGGCGCCTTTTGTGCCCTGGCTGCAATATATTTCCATCGCCGCCCAATTGGTGTTGGCGGTGGAGCTTTTTCAGTTGAGCCCCATCGCATGGGCGGTTGTGATTATCTGGCTGGCGCTGGGCATTCTGGTTTATCGGCGTTTGGGGGGCGTGCAGGAGGCCGCCAAGAACAAGGATACGATTTTGCTGGAGGAGACGACGGCTTCGACCGAATACTCGGTGTTGCTGCCGGTGGCCAATGAGATCATGGCCCGACAGTTGGCCCGCTTTGGCTCTTTGTTCGCTCAGGCCAATCATGGCGAGCTTTTCGCCCTGCATGTCATCAGCGTGCCGCAGCAGATCGGCATTGCCGATGGCCGCGCATTCCTGCGCCGGGGCCGGGCGTTGCTGGAGGAGGTTGTCGAAGTTGGGGATGAGTACGGCGTGCCGGTGCGGATGATGCTGCGCCTGGGACGCGATATCGGGCAATCGATTATCGAGGTGGCTCGGGAACGGGAGGTGGATCTGATGGTGCTGGGCTGGCCCGGAAACGCCCACCTCCGCGAGGAAGCGTTTGGCACCATTATCGATTTGTTGTCCAAAAATCCCCCCTGCGATCTGGCAGTGGTGCGATTCCGGCACACTGCGTTGCCCCGGCGGATTCTGGTTCCCGTCGCCGGCGGTCCCAATTCGCGTATGGCGCTGGAGCTGGCCCTGACCGAGGCGGATGCCATCGAACTGCGCACGGGCGAGCGGCCCGAGGTGGTGGCGTTGAATCTGATGTTCGGGCTGGAGAGTGCGCCGGATCCGGAAGAGAAATTGCAGGTGCGACGCGAAGCGTTGATCAAGGAATTCGACATCGCCGAGTGGCCCATCGAGCTTGAGGTGGAACGGGCCACGAGCGGCGTGGTCGAGGATATTTTGCGGCTGGCCGGCGATTTCGATCAGATCATCATCGGCGCTTCCGAGGAAGGGCTACTGGAGCAATCCCTGTTCGGTTCTATCCCGCAGCGCATCGCCGAGGAGGCGGATGCCACGGTGATGATGGTAAAGCGACATGATGTGGTGAAGTTCGGCGTGCGGCGCTGGCTGCAAACCCGTTTCAGACACTGGTCGCCCTAGTGCGCGGCCGCGTAAGGCGGGGGATGATTGGCAGATTACGTTTGCGCCCGACCGGAAATGCATTCCGCCGAAGTTGGTTTGTAACTATACATCTACCCTTTCATAGCGAGGCAAAAAACCACGAAGACACGAAGGCACAAAGGAGAAAATAGAAGGTTTTCTTCGTGTCTTCGAAAAGCTTCGAGCCTTCGTGGCAAAGTGTTGTGCGGAATACCTGTATAGTTACGTTGGTTTGGCCCAATATGCAGTCCAAAACGCGAGGCGTAAAACCCGCCGGAGCGCAATTTCGGCTGAACGCATGGCGCCTTTTTTTAGAAATCAAGGTGCGACGCACTTACCACAAGCCATGGCCGCGTCGCATCCGTTTCTGGCGTTGACCAAGTGGGGTGTCGGGCCAATGTCTGTCTCAAGTGCGTCGCACCTGGCATCTGGTTTATGACTGCGAAATCATGATCGGCAGCCATAAACGCTCGGGCGTGGGCGTTGGGGTGGGCGTGGGTGAGGGCGTGGGTGTGGGTGAAGGTGTGGGTGAAGGTGTGGGCGTGGAGCAATCCTTCCCGCCATCGATAATATGCCAGTCATACGTCGAAATCATGTCGGCTCTGGCCGTTTCGCCGTTGCAATAGGTGCTGGCGCCGCCACTAAAATGGACGCCGCTCTGCAGGGCTTGCGCATCCCACCCCATAAGCAGCGCATCGTAGTTGGCGGTGGATAGAGCGGCATTGCGAAACATGTCATCTGCGCTCGTCAAGGCGGTGACGTCCCAGCCGCCGATGTCCTGGTCGAAGGCGTTGGCCCGCTCAAACATGTTGCCCATGTCGGTGACATTGGCGGTGTTCCAGCCGCCGATATCCTGGTTGAAGGCGTAGGTGAGGGAGAACATGTGTCTCATGTCGGTGACATTGGCGGTGTTCCAGCCACTGATGTCCTGGTTGAAGGCATAGGCGCCGTAGAACATGTTGCTCATGTCGGTGACATTGGCTGTGTTCCATCCGCCGATATCCTGGTCGAAGGCGTGGGCGTCCTCGAACATGCCGCTCATGTCGGTGACATTGGCGGTGTTCCAGCCATCGATGTTCTGATTGAAGGCGATGTCTCTGTTGAACATGTTGCTCATGTTGGTGACATTGGCAGTGTTCCATCCGCCGATGTCCTGGTTGAAGGCGTGGGTGCCGCAGAACATGCAGCTCATGTCAGTGACATTGGCGGTGTTCCATCCGCCGATGTCCTGGTTGAAGGCGCGGGCTCCGCTGAACATGCCGCCGAACATGCCACTCATATCGGTGACATTGGCGGTGTTCCACCCGCCGATGTCCTGGTTGAAGGCGCGGGCTCCGCTGAACATGTCGCTCATATCAGTGACATTGGCTGTATTCCATTCGCCGATGTCCTGATTGAAGGAGTCGGCATCATCGAACATGCGGCTCATGTCGGTGACATTGGCGGTGTTCCAGCCGCCGATGTCCTGATTGAAGTCGTAGGCGTCGGAGAACATGTGGCTCATGTCGGTGACATTGGCGGTGTTCCAGCCGCCGATGT
>WGCR01000106.1 GCA_015493675.1 Anaerolineae bacterium | reverse complement strand
CGGTGGAGCAGCGCCGGGTGCCCGGCGGCACAGCCCGCGAGGCCGTGCTGGTCCAGATCGCGCAAGCGCGAGCGATTTTGGGCGTCCTTGAATGAAAGGATCGCGCCCCACTGATTCAGAATCCAATTTGGTCTTATCACCCGTAACTGCTAACGTATGCCAGTTGGTTGTCTTTTCCCACTCAAACCTGACAGGTTCTCGTAACGTTGGCGGCAGAATGTGCCGTCTTTAGCCAGCAATGAAGCGTGTAAGGCTCTGAATCGTTGCCAAAAGAACCTGTCAGGTTCACTCAATCGAAAACGACCTTAGCAGTTACTACACCCACTCACACCCCATTCCATCATGTACCGATCTTATTTCCGCTGCATCCACGGTTGTCCCGGCGAATACTCCCTCTATGACGTCATCTACACCTGCCCACACTGCGGCGGCCTGCTGGAGGTCGCACATGACGAGGAGGAGCTGAGCAACCGCTCTGCTTCGGCGTGGATGCACCTGTTCGAGCATCGGGCGGGCACGACCCAATGGCCCTACGGCTCGGGCGTGTGGCGCTACAAAGAGTGGATCGTCCCCGATCTGGACGACGATAATATCGTTAGCACCTTCGAGGGCAACACCAACCTCTTCCACGCCCGGCGGTTGGGCGCCGAGATCGGCGTGCCCGATTTGTGGATCAAGCAATCGGGCAACAGCCACACGGGGTCGTTCAAGGACTTGGGCATGACGGTGCTGGTGAGCGTGGTCAAACAGATGATCGCACAAGGCAAGCCAATCAAAGCCGTGGCCGCGGCTTCCACCGGCGACACATCGGCCGCACTGGCCGCTTACGGCGCCACCGCTGGCATCCCCACCGTTGTCTTTTTACCCCAGGGCAAGGTTAGCCGGGCGCAGCTCATCCAGCCCATCGCCAACGGGGCCACGGTGCTGGCTCTGGACACCGATTTCGACGGATGTATGCGTATTGTCAAGGAAGTGACCAGAGATAAAAGCATCTATCTGGCCAATTCCATGAATTCGCTGCGCATCGAGGGACAAAAAACTGTAGGCATCGAGGTCGTGCAACAGTTCGATTGGGAAGTGCCCGACTGGTTTATCATCCCCGTGGGCAACCTGGGCAACATCAGCGCCCTGGGCAAAGGCCTGTTACTAATGAAAAAACTGGGGCTCATCAACAAACTGCCCAAACTGGTCGCTGCTCAGGCCGCCAATGCCAATCCATTCTATCTTTCATGGAAACATGACTTTGGCGAAAAGATTTCGGTCAAGGCCAGGCCCACATTGGCCTCCGCCATCCAGATCGGAGACCCGGTGAGCTACGACAAGGCGGTGAAGGTGCTGCAGGAATTCGAAGGCGCGGTGGAGCAGGCTACCGAGGCGGAGCTGGCCGAGGCGTCGGCGCAGGCTGACCTGAACGGGCTTTACACCTGTCCGCACACGGGCGTAGCCCTGGCCGCTCTGAAGAAACTGGCGGGCCGGGGCATTATCAGATCAGACGAGCGGGTGGTGGTCATCTCCACGGCTCACGGTCTCAAATTCACCCAATTCAAGATGAGCTATCACTTGAAGGAGATCGAGGGTGTTGAATCCAGGCTGGCAAATGACCCCATCTATCTTCCGGCCGATGTGGATACGGTAAAAAGAGTGCTGGATGAACGCCTGGGATAGCAATCGGGGTAATGTAACCTTCCTCCTTGTTTTAATTTCCGTTCTGGAGTAGAACACTCCTGGCGCACTGCGTCAAGGAGGTTGCATATGTTGCACAACACCCCCATAACTTTCCAATCCACCGACGGACAAACCATCACGGTGCGGCGGATGCTTCCCGCTGATGTCAACCTGTTGGTGCATATTTACCGGCATCTCAGTGAGGAAAGCCTGTATCAACGCTTTCGAGAGCCAGTTGCCAATCTTCCTCCCCTGAGGATTCTGGAAGAAGCGCGGATTTTAGCAGAAGCAGGATACACACAGGGTAAAGGATTCCTGGCTTTCGCAGATATGCCGGGACGTCCGGGCACGCCCGTTGCCGGAGCCCGCTATATCCGGACAGAAAACAAAACTGCGGAAACCGCCATCACAATCCGCGATGATTTTCAGAAGAGAGGCATTGGCACGCAGTTACTGAATCTTATCATCGAGGAGGCCCGCAAGGATGGCATTCGAACGCTGATTGCCAATGTCGACGCCAATAACCGGGCGGTCATAAATCTCCTGCGCCGCTATCCCTATCCGCAAAAACGCGAGCATTACGGCTCTGAAATCAGTATCAGCTTCGATATCTCGCAGGAACCAGTCAATCAGCCAGGCGAACTCGTGCGAACAGCCAAGGCGCCAGGCCTGAGACGACAAATCCCACCAGGGCGTAACGCAAAAAACGTAAAGATTGCACAACGGGGTAGGCGGTAAGTCCCAGGCGGTCAGACAGAATTTTGGGTATCACATAGAACACGACCATCACAACAAGTCCCAATAGCAGACGAAGCAAGCGTTTGCGCCATGAACCCTGCACCTGAAAATGCAGGGTTTTCATGTCCCAAACCAGGCCCGCCAACATGCCAAACAATAATCCGCCCAGTTGAACGGCGTTGGGAGCGGGCCAAATTTTTTCCTTTTGCCAGCCGGGATGAATCAAAATCAGCAACAGCGAAAGCGCCAGAGATGCAGATAGCAAGGGGATGGCCGACCATCCCCTGACGGAAGATTCCAGGCGGGGAACAAAAAACAACACAGTCCAGGCGACGATCAGTCCGGCCAGCCAGCCGCCAATCACATCTGCGGGATAATGCACGCCCAGATAAAGTCGCGAAAACCCGATAAAAAAGACGAGAAACGCTGCCAGCATCCAGACCAAAAATCGGCGAACCAACGATGCCAGCGTCCCCCACACAGCCATGGCCGTAGCGGCATGACCGCTGATAAAACTGGGAGAAGTCTCGGTCCAAAGGATTTGCACGGGGGGAGAGGGGGGACG
>WGCR01000105.1 GCA_015493675.1 Anaerolineae bacterium | reverse complement strand
CGGGTCCGAAGCGGCCTGGCAGCTCGCGAATCGCGGCGTTACCGTGTATCTTTATGAGATGCGCCCGCACAAGACCACCGAGGCGCATCAAACCGGGCAATTCGCGGAGCTGGTATGCTCCAATTCGCTGGGCGCGCGCTCGGTCGATAGGGCCATGGGGCTGCTGAAAGAGGAGATGCGGCGTCTGGGCTCTCTGATTATCGCCGCCGCTGATGCCAGCGCCCTGCCCGCGGGCGGCGCGCTGGCCGTGGGACGCGAAGCGTTCAGCGCCTACGTCACCCGGGCCGTCAGCGAACATCCCCGCATCATCGTCCACCGGGAAGAAGTGACCGACATCCCCTCCGGCCCGACGCTCATCGCCACCGGTCCGCTCACCTCCGCGGCGCTGGCCGAACGCATTCGCGAGCTGGCGGGCCAGGAGTATCTCTCCTTCTACGACGCTCTGGCTCCCATCGTTACCCTGGAATCGATCAAAATGCCGCCTTGCTGGCGACAATCCCGCTATGATCGGGACAGCGGCGTCAGCGGCGGCGATTACATCAATTGCCCGCTGGATGAGGCCCAGTATCGGGCCTTTGTGCAGGCGCTGCGTGAAGCCGAGCGCATCCCCCTGCGCGAGTTCGAGCGAAACGACGAGAAATTCTTCGAGGCCTGTCTGCCCGTCGAGGTGCTGGCCGGGCGCGGGGACGATGCGCTGGCGTTCGGGCCCATGCGCCCGGTGGGCCTGCGCGATCCGCGCACGGGCAGGCGGCCCGCCGCGGTCATTCAGTTGCGGCAGGATAATCTGGCGGGCACGCTCTACAACCTGGTGGGCTTCCAGACCAATATCCGCTGGCCCGAGCAAAAACGCATCTTCCGTATGATCCCGGGCCTGGAAGAGGCTGAGTTCGTGCGGCTGGGCCAGATGCACCGC
Source organism: Anaerolineae bacterium (assembly GCA_015493675.1). GTDB lineage: Bacteria > Chloroflexota > Anaerolineae > J102 > J102 > M2005. The sequence goes on along the minus strand of WGCR01000105.1, from coordinate 1,182 downwards.
AACACCTTCATCAACTCACCCGTGTTGCTGCGCCCCACCCTGCAATGGCATGATCGGGAGGATTTATTCTTCGCCGGACAACTCATCGGCACGGAAGGCTATGTGGGCTCCGCCGCCGGTGGACTACAGGCGGGCGTGAATCTGGCCCGGTTGGTCTCGGGCGATGAGCCGCTGGTCATGCCCGGCGTCACCATGATGGGGGCGCTTTTTCACTACATCACCCATGCCGAGCCCAAAGATTTTCAGCCCATGAAGGCCAATTTTGGCATTATCCCTCCCTTGCAGCCCAGGGTGCGGCGCAAACGGGAGCGCTACCAGAAATATGCAGAACGGGCGTTATCGGCATTGGATGGCTGGATGAAAACAAACGCTCTTTTATCTCCATCTGAACGATAATCGAACGATGACCGAATTACAACGCAAGCGTCCCAGCTATGGTCGGGGCGTCAGCACCGACGCCTGGACGCCCGTACTGGTGGCAGTAGTCAACAACCAGCGGGATTTCGAACGGGCGCGGGATGATCACTGGTATCGCATCCCGGTCAAACGGGCCCCACGGCAGATCGCCGCCGAATATCTGGCGTTGTATCAGACGGCCAAGTTTGGTGGTCAGGGGCGACGCATCAATTTCTATGCGCCGATTCTGCGTTATCACGTGGCTACCCGCGCCGAGCTCATCCCCGAGCAGTCCGATCATCCCCGGGCGAATGACCAGTATTTCAAGCTGGATCTGGGAGACTTCATCACCCTGCCTGCGCCCATCGGCAACGCCCGGCAGCCCCGCATCACATTCATCACCACGACGCTGGAGCGATTGCTCAGCGCCCGCGACGTCAGTGATTTATGGCTGCGGGCCGCGGCCCGGCAAAAGCTCTACGCGGTCGTGCGGGAACGGGGCCTGGCCGTAGAGTGCTGGTATCCGGTGGAGATGGGCGATCGGCCCGAGGCCGATCTGGCATTGCTGGGCCCGAGCGGACGCATCAGCCTCTATATCGAGGAGCCCTACGACTGGGAATTCGACGAGCCGGGCCCGGTGTGGGAGGGCGAGGATGTCGTGCGGGTTAATGCCTTGGCGTTGATGCAGGATGCGACCGGGTTGCTGGGCCAGATTGAGAGCATGATGGACTGATATGTCAGGGACGCTGGGGAACAGACGCCATGAGCGGTTGCACGCCGATAACG
>WGCR01000104.1 GCA_015493675.1 Anaerolineae bacterium | reverse complement strand
GCGCACAACGCCCCAATTTTGAAACGCACCCATGGCTTTATCGGATATTGCAGGCACGCGGTTTGGGCGGCCAGGGCAATCATGCGTTGATCAGAGCCCTGGAGCGCCTGGCCGGGTTCGAAGGGGCCGCGAAGAAATAAAAAAAGACCTCCGGGCGGAATAACCGGAGGTCTGGAATGACAAAATGAGCGGAGCTCATCGGCGTCGGCCCGTGAGCAGAAAAACATAGTAAAGCACCTGCCCGATGGCGGCAATGGCCGCAGCCACATAGGTGAGCGCGGCCGCGTTCAAGGTCTCGTTGACGCCCTTCATTTCCTCCGGACTGAGGATGTTCATTGCCACCAACTCCTTTTTGGCCCGGGCGCTGGCATTGAACTCCACCGGCAGGGTGATGATGGCGAAGATGGCGGTGAGGGCGAAGAGGATCAGGCCAAACCAGGCCAGCGTGTAGCCCAGATCGGTGGCGCCGGTCAGGGCCATGAGGAAAAAGCCGCCCATAATGATCAGCGGGCCCAGCCAGGAGCCGAATTGCACCGCGGGCACGATGGCGCTGCGCAACTTCAGCGGCGTATAACCATCTGCATCCTGCAGGGCATGGCCCGATTCGTGCGCGGCCACTCCCACCGCAGCGATGCTGGGGTTGCGGCCCACATCGGGCGAGAGGCGCAGCACCTTGGCTCTGGGATCGTAATGATCGCTGAGCATGCCCTTGGTCTCTTCGATACTCACATGCCGCAGCCCGTAATGATCCAGAATGAGACGGGCCGCCTGCGCCCCAGTGAGACCGCGGGAATTGCGGATTTTACTGTATTTGCCAAAAGCGCGTTTGACCTTCATCTGCGCCCAAAAGCCCAGCAGCAAGCCGGGCAGGGCCAGAAGAATCCAGAGCGAAAAAGAACCGTAAAACATCGAGTCGTGAACCTCCGTATAAAAGTGTCATCATGATAGGGTGGCAAGTTTTATTCTATCATGCGATCATTAGCAGGGTATTTGAATTGCTATGTGTAGAAGGCTTGCCAGACGAAAAGGACGATCATCAAAACGACAAAAGCGATCTTGACGACCATGGCAATGAGATAGCCGATGATGAAGCTGCCGCTGGCTTGCCAGGCCTTCCGCCATTGCCATCCCTGGCGATAAGCTTCCCAGGCGAATAAGCCCAAAAAAGCGCCAAGAATCGCGCCGATGATGTTGAAGAAAATGAATCCGATGATAGCTACCACGCCCGCCACGACCATGCTCATCCACGAAGCGCCGCCTTTTTTGGCCCCCATGGTCGCCAGCGCCACATCACTCAACTCCGCCAGGAGGGTGATGAGCGCCAGCACGATCAGCGTGGGCCATCCCACTGCCTGGAAACCATCGGCCCAGGCCCAAAGCAGGGCGCTGATCCAGATGAGGAGCGGGCCGGGAATAATAGGCGCAACCGTGCCGATGATGCCCAACACCAGACCGATATAGGCCAGAAGTTGCAGCAGTCCCACAACCTGAGGTGACATCAGACGACCTGCAAGATGGGGGCGCGCGTAAAAATAGACGGAAGCTCGATGCCAAGATCATCATAGAGCGCAGGCGGCACGCTGATATCGGCCACGAAAAGCTCGCCTGTGACGTCGGGGGCGGCGTACAGGCCCGCCTTGGGCAAAGCCAGCGTCAGGGTGACCGCGGCGCGGATGCAGGGATCATAAATCCGCCCGTTACTGGCGTCCAGCCCCGAGGGCGCATCCAGCGAGAGGATGGCCGCAGGATGGCTATTGGCCAACTGAATCAGGCCCGCTGCGGCCCCCCCGGGATTTCCGTTCAGGCCATAGCCGATGAGCGCATCCAGGATCAGATCGGCGCTGGGCAATTCCCAGCCATCACCAGCCGTGGTCACCGAAACGCCCATGGCCAGCAAAATATCCAATTGATGGGCGGGGACGCCGCCGAAATCCTCCAGAGATCGGGCCAGCATCACCTGCACATCGGCCCCGCGGTTGGCCAGATGCCGGGCCGCGACCAGCCCCCCGCCGCCGTTGTTTCCCCGCCCGGCCAGCGCCAGAATAGGACGATCCTGCACATCGCCCGCCAGCATGGCCTGGGCCATATCCGCCAGATTGCGGCCGGCATTTTCCATCATCTGTATGAGATGGATGCCATATTCTTCGATCATCAATCGGTCCACTTCCACCATCTGGGCGGTGGAGAGGGCGGGCAGATCGTGGCGGGAAACAGTCGGGAAATCAGTTGGGGATGAGATCATGGCGTGATGGGGGTGATGAGCTTCGCTCATGGTGAGTATTTCTGATAAACGTTACGCAGCATCGGGCGTTTCTGTTTCGGGTTCGATCCAGACGCCTTCCACCAGCTCCACATCCATCCCCAGCGCCATACTCAGCACATCCAGATTGCGCTCAGCCTCCCACAATTCGATGGCTGCGTGGCCGGTGGTCAGGGTCTCGATCTGCACCCAGCCGTTTTCCACATCCGCATGGCAGCGCAAATCCCGTACAATCTGCCTGCGCCCCCGCTCCAGATATTCCGCCAAACGGATAATGCCGCATAATACGACCAGGGCTTTCGCGTCTTCTTGATTCAGCAAGGAAGCCAATTCCCGGCCCTTGGGTGCGCCTTTATTGCGGTGATATCGGGCGATGAGCGCGATAATGGCCAGCTCGCGCGGGCTGTAGCCATAAAGCGTGTAGTTGAGAATGATGTAGTAGGAGTGTTGATGATGGTAGGGATAATTGATGATGGCGCCGATATCATGGAGGATGCCCGCGGCCCATAGCAGCTCGCGATAATGGTCATCCAACCCGTGCACCGGTTGCAGATCGTCGAACATGCGCAGCGCCAAAAAAGCGACATGCTGACTGTGGGGATTATCGCTGTCAAAGATGCGGGCCAGATTCAGCGCACTGAACCGCCGCAGATCCGGAAAGAGGGGTTGCGGCAAATGTGAGAGATAGTGCTCGAAGAACAGTCCCTCGCGCAGGCCCGGGCGACTGATGGTGATCTCCTCGAAACCGCTGTGCTGCAAAAAAGCGCGATAGACGATGGCCGCAGCCGGAATGATGTCCGCCCGATCCGCGCGCAGACCGCTGACCCGACGCCGTTTCTTCAGCGAATCGCGCCACAGACGATCCGCCATGGCGTCGATAGCCGCTGCATCCAGCCGGTAGCCGTGAATGGACGCCAGCGGGTAGCGTTTGTGCACCTGATCGATCTTGCCCAGGTTGCGGATGGCCCCGCCAATCGCCACCAGTTGATCGTCGGG
>WGCR01000103.1 GCA_015493675.1 Anaerolineae bacterium | reverse complement strand
GCCGACGCCCGGGCGCGAGTGGAGATCGTGCGCCGTCGTCTGGCTTATGATCAGAATCCGGCAGGGTTTTACGAGCAATGGCGGGAGGAAGAAGCGAAGCTTTCGCAGGAGATCGAGCAGGCCCGTCTGCGTCTGCCCATGGTGCGTTACAGCAACCGTGATCTCTACCTCATCGCCAATCTCACCTCCTCCTTCGAGGTGGACGGCCATCGGGCCGACATCGTTATTCTCAAGACGGCGCTGGCCAATGCCGCTTTTGGGGGGCGACTGGCCATCAACGAGCAGGATATTTTGGTGGGCGCTGAACTGGCGCTGCCGCATCGCATGAAACGACAGCCATTCCAGGACGCGGTGCTGCATCCCCGTCAGTTGCAGGAGCGCATGGAACAGGCGCGGGAGAAAACCGACGCCGAGTATCAGGATGATATGGAGGCTTCGGACGCGGGCGGTGAGTCCGGCAGCGTAAAAAAAAAGCCGATGACGATCTAGATGGCGGCGAGGGAGGTGAGGGCGCGCCTTCGTCCTATGAGGACTACGCTCCCGCCAATGACAGTTATCAGAAAGCTCCCACCGATTCGCGGGATGAGGGGCGGGGCAATGCGCCGCGGCGGATCGTTTCGGTGGGCGATACGTTCAAGGCCAAACGACTGGATACGCCTCTGGACAAGATGACCCGGGCCAAGGGGGGGCGGCGCTCCACCACCCGCACCAATCGCAAGCGCGGACGCTACATCAAGGCCCGGCCTGTGGGCCGCGGGCGGGTGGAGGATATCGCCTTCGACGCCACCCTGCGCGAGGCCGCGGTGCATCAATCCGGCCGCCAGCGCGAGGGCGTGGCCTTTGTCATCGATCGGGGGGATTTGCAGAAGAAGGTGCGGGTGCGGCGGGCCGCCAATCTCATCCTGTTCGTGGTGGATGCGTCCTGGTCCATGGCCGCATCCGAGCGGATGGAAGCCACCAAGGGCGCGGTCATGTCGCTGTTGGTGGACGCGTACCAGCGCCGGGATCAGGTGGGGATGATCGTGTTTCAGCGAGAGCGGGCGCGAGTGGCGCTGCCACCCACCAACAGCGTGGAGCTGGCCGAAAAGGCGCTGAAGGATATCCCTGTGGGCGGGAAGACGCCGCTTTCCTCGGGCCTGTTTCTGGCCTACAACGTCATCACCGCCGCCCGACGCCGCGACCCCGAGACCCGGCCCATTATGGTGCTGCTCACCGACGGCGCCGGCAATGTGAGCATGACCGGCATGCCCGCGCAGGAAGAAGCCATGCGCATGGCGGAACTCTTCAAGTATGGGAATATCCGCACCATCACCATCAACATGGAGAACGAGGCCTTCGACCGCGGCCTGGCCAAAAAACTGGCCGAGACCCTGGGCGGGCGCATCTACAACCTGCCCGAACTGCGAGCCGATTCCCTGGTGAGAACCGTGGAGAGCGAGCTGGAGTGGGCGAAATAAAAACGCCGGGACGCCCGCAGACGCCCCGGCTTGCGGTGAATAGTAAGCAGTAATCAGTGAGCAGTGAGCAGTATTCAGTGTGCCACTGTTTATTGCCCTACTGTTGACCGGCGGCTTTTCCTGACCGAATTTGCGTTACAAGCTCAATTAGAACAAAACAGCCGCTGCATTCGGTTATAAATTTGATTAGCGTATGCAGTCAATTCACGCTCGGACATATCGACCCCGGGCGAGAATAATTCTTCTTTTTGGGTAATGAAGATATTGACGATAGCCAGCGCTTCACATTGCCTGATAACGACAATGACAATTTTGCTCATTCCTTTATGCTCGAATGTTGATTCATATAATGGAAGATTCAGACTCCAATCAAAGTCAGACGAAAAAATGTAGGCGTCGGCTTGCTGATTTAATGCAACCATGTTCCACGCATCCAAACCAGCCATGCGTTGTAAAATATGATTAAATGCTTGCTCTCCTTGTAGATGATTTTTATAAACAAGAAGATTACGGGATATACACCCATGAAGCGCTTTGACTGACAGTTCTGCATTGTCACCTGGTAAACCAATACCCAGAGGATCCGTTTTTTCCAATAGCTCCAAGCCGTTCTGGCAAAGCCTTTGATCATTTGCTGCCGGGGCAACCAGAATCGGTACTGGCGAAGTCGCAAGTCGGAGTCTTAACTGAGTGAAGAAGTCACTGGATTTCAGCCAATAGCCACCGAGCAAGCAACAAACAACAGTCAAGATACCGGCAATCATCCAAACTACTTTCCTTCGCTCTCTCATTATTTTCCTCTTGATGAAATGAATGACGACGCATACCACCCAGCGTATCCCAGCTTTCCTCTCGGCCCAATGATTTTGGCGTTCAGGCCTCTGGCCTCGGGAACTCTGAAGCTGGGAAGGTGCGGGACAAGGATTGAGGCCCGAGATTGGGAAGATTGTAGTCAGGAACGGGCCCGGATGCAACAGGCCCGTTCACGGGCTGCCGTTCCGTAGCCCGGAGGCTTCAGCTCCGGGCGGGCGCGGGCGCAGGAGGAGGCCACACGGGCTGGGTGAAGCGCCCGAGCGCAGGGTCATACCACCTCGCCCGGTAGTCATACAATCCAACCGTCGCATCGTAGCGCTGGCCCGGAATAGGCCCCACGCCAGGCGCCCAGGGCCGCAGCGGGAGAATGCGGCGGTTGCGCCCGACGCCGTATGGGCCGCGGGCCAGGACGCGGGCGCCCGGGCCAGGACGTTACGATGGGGCAACCACGGGCGGCGGGAAGGAAAAATCTATGGGGTTGGAAAGGTGCTGGGGAGAGGATATTGGGTATTGGGGAGATTGTAGCAGAGGGGCGGGCCGGGCGCAAAGGCCGTTCGCGGGCCGCCGGATCGCATATCCGGCTGGTGCAAGGGGAAACGGGTGGGTGAAAGG
>WGCR01000102.1 GCA_015493675.1 Anaerolineae bacterium | reverse complement strand
GACTATACTGGTATTTTTTAACGCTAGAAAAAAGTTATTCACTTTTCCGAATATCCAACCCGACAATCAAAAAGGAGAAAATCCAAATGTCGCTCAAAGAAGACGCCATTAGGTATCACACCAAAGGCAAGCCAGGAAAGATCGAGGTGACGCCCACCAAACCGCTGCTCACCCAGCGTGATCTTTCGCTGGCGTACACGCCCGGGGTGGCTGTGCCGGTCATGGAAATCGCCGAGGAGCCGGATAAGGCCTTCGACTACACCGCCAAGGGCAATCTGGTTGCCGTGCTTTCCAACGGCACGGCCATTCTGGGGCTGGGGAGTCAGGGGCCGCTGGCCGCCAAACCGGTGATGGAGGGCAAAGGGGTGCTGTTCAAGAGATTTGCTGATGTGGATGTGTTCGATATCGAGGTGGACACCCTCGACCCCGATGAGATCATCCGCTTCGGTCAGATGATGGCCCCAACCTTCGGCGGCATCAATCTGGAAGACATCAAGGCCCCGGAATGTTTTTACATCGAGGAGGAACTGGAAAAGACTACCGATATTCCCGTCTTCCACGATGATCAGCATGGCACGGCCATTATTTCCGGAGCGGGCCTGTTGAATGCCCTGGAGATCACCGGCAAGAAAATCGAGGATCTGAAATTCGTGATCAACGGCGCCGGCGCCGCGGGCATTGCCTGCGGTGAATTTTATATCGGCCTGGGCGCAAAACGCGAGAATATCATCATGTGTGACAGCCGCGGCGTCATCTACAAAGGCCGCGAAGCGGGCATGAATCCTTACAAGGAGCGCTTTGCCCAGGACACCGACAAGCGCACACTGGCCGAAGCCTTCGAGGGGGCTGATGTCTTCATGGGCGTTTCAGTCGCCAATGTGGTTACCAAAGAGATGGTCAAGAGCATGGCCCCGAATCCCATCATCTTCGCCATGGCCAATCCCGATCCTGAGATCACATGGGAAGATGCACACGAGGCCCGTCCCGACGTGATCATGGGCACCGGACGCAGCGATTATCCCAACCAGGTCAACAACGTGCTGGGCTTCCCATTCATCTTCCGCGGAGCCCTGGATGTGCGGGCCACCAACGTGAATATGGAAATGAAGGTAGCCGCGGCCAAAGCCCTGGCCGCCCTGGCCCACGAAGATGTGCCCGACAGCGTGCTCAAGGCCTACGGCGTCGACAGCATCCACTTCGGCAAAGAGTACCTGATTCCAAAGCCCTTGGATCCGCGTGTGCTGACTCATGTGGCCCCGGCTGTCGCCAAGGCCGCCATGGAGACCGGCGTCGCTCGCAAGATGATCGATATCGACGCCTATCCCGATGTGCTGGCCGCCCGCCAGGGCCTGGGGATGTCGGTCATGCGCCAGGTCATCCACAAGGCCCAGCGCAATCCCAAGCGCATCGCGCTGGCCGAAGGCTACGATCCCTCTATCATCCGCGCCGCCTATGCCATCGAACAGCAGGGCATCGGCATTCCCATTCTTTTGGGACGGCACGACCTCATCGCCCAACAGATCGAAAAACTGGAGCTCACATACACCCCCACCGTCATCGATCCGCTGCTGTCGGATAAGCGCGCCGAATACGCTCAGGCATTGTATGAGAAACGCGCTCGCAAAGGCGTCACCAAAGAGGACGCTTACCAGTTGATTCGCGAACACAATTATTACGGCCCCATGATGGTGCTGCAGGGTGATGCTGACGCCTTCCTTTCGGGCCTGCACTACAACTATCCCGACGTGCTGCGCCCGGCCTTGCAGGTCATTGGCACCCAGCCTCATGTCAGCGTCGTCTCCGGCGTCTACATGATGATCGTACGAGACCGCATCTACTTCTTCGCCGACGCCACCGTAAATCCCGACCCCACCGCTGAAGAACTGGCGGAGATCGCCATCAGCGCCGCCGAAGTCGCCAAAGATTTCCACATCGATCCGGTCATCGCCATGATCTCCTTCTCCAACTTCGGCAGCTCCCGCTTGCCGCAGACCGAAAAAGTGCGAAAAGCCGTGGAGTTGGTGACGGAAATGCGGCCCGATCTCGCCATCGACGGTGAAATGCAGGTCGATACGGCTGTGACGCCTGAGCTGATTGAGGAATACTTCCCCATCAGCCGCATCAAGGACGCGAATGTGCTCATTTTCCCCAACCTGGACGCCGCCAACGCCGGGTATAAGCTGCTGGCCCGCCTGGGCAACGCCGAAGCGGTCGGGCCCATCCTGGTAGGCATGGCCAAGCCGGTTCATGTCATTCCCACCGGCTCCGAGGTGCGCGATATTGTCAACATGGCGGCCATGGCCGTCGTCGACGCCCAAAAACTGGAAGCATGAGCCACTGACCACTCACAACTTTCAAAAGGTAACTGCTAACGCACTTGATTTTTGGTCATAAGAAGCCACGAAGGCTCGAAGTTTTACGAAGACACGAAGGAAAAATAAAGAAAAAAGCTTCGCGTCTTCGTTCTCTTCGTGTCTTCGTGGCAAAAAGTGGCGGCTCGACCTTCGTAGTCACTTCAAAAGGCTGCACCGTTCTCGTCGGAGCGGTGCAGTTTTTTTGTGCAGCCAACGTCTGCATCAGACGAGTATTTGGTCAAGGTCTCACCAATCGTTCGCATCAACCTGATTTTCCTCATGGCCGGGTGTAAAATAGGGGCGTAAAATGATGACAGGGGAGGCAAATTCCACCTGCCACACACATCCAAACTTTATCAAAGGCTTTTCAGACGCTTATAGTGTGTCTGACTGGCTATTCTGGCAATGAAGATGTCAGGGAGTAACATCATGAGCTTACGAGAGGAAGCCCTCAAATATCATTCGCAGGGGAAACCGGGAAAGATCGAAGTTGTTCCCACCAAACCCCTTCTCACCCAACATGATCTAACGCTGGCTTACACGCCCGGCGTGGCCGAACCGGTGCTGGAGATCGAAAAAAATCCTAACGACGCCTTTCTCTATACGGCCAAAGCAAATCTCGTTGCCGTGATTTCAAACGGTACAGCCATTTTGGGACTGGGCAATCGCGGGGCGCTGGCCTCGAAGCCAGTGATGGAAGGCAAAGGCGTGCTGTTCAAGCGTTTCGCCGATGTGGATGTTTTCGATATCGAAGTGGATACGATGGACCCCGACGAAGTCATTCGTGTAGGCCAGTTGATCGCCCCCACCTTCGGTGGCATTAACCTGGAGGACATCAAAGCGCCCGAGTGCTTTTACATCGAAGAGGAGCTGGAGCGCACCACCGACATCCCGGTGATGCACGATGACCAACACGGCACGGCTATCATTTCAGGTGCAGCATTGATGAACGCCCTGGAGATCACGGGAAAGCGTATCGAAGATATCAAGATGACGATTTGCGGAGCCGGAGCAGCGGGCCTCGCCTGCGCCAAATTCTACGTCTCGTTGGGCCTGAAACCTGAAAATCTGACCATGGTGGACATCAATGGTGTGGTTTACAAGGGCCGCACCGAGGGCATGAATGAGTATCTGGAGCGCTTTGCTGTAGAAACCGACAAACGCACCCTGGCCGAAGCGCTGGATGGCGCCGACGCCTTTTTGGGCGTCTCCGCAGGCAACATCGTCAGCCAGGAGATGGTGAAGCGCATGGCCCCGAATCCCATCATCTTCGCCATGGCCAATCCTGTGCCCGAAATCTCCTACGAGGACGTCAAGGCGGCCCGCCCCGACGCCATCGTCGGCACCGGGCGCAGCGACTATCCCAACCAGATCAATAACGTCCTTGGCTTCCCCTTCATCTTCCGCGGGGCGCTGGACGTGCACGCCACCCACATCAACAACGAGATGAAGATCGCCGCGGCCAAGGCACTGGCCCAACTGGCCCACGAAGATGTGCCCGACAGCGTGCTCAAGGCCTATGGCGTGGACAGCATCCATTTCGGGCGAAATTACATCCTGCCCAAACCGTTGGACCCGCGCGTTCTCACCCGCGTGGCCCCGGCGGTGGCCAAAGCCGCCATGGCCACCGGCGTCGCCCGCCGCCATCTCGATCTGAACGCCTATGTGGATGAGCTGACCGCCCGTCAGGGCATGGGCGGGTCCATCATGCGCCGGGTCATCCATCAGGCGCAACGCCATCCCAAGCGCATCGTCATGGCAGAAGGTCGCGATCCTCGCATCATCCGCGCTGCCTACGCGCTCGAACAACAGGGCATCGGCCAGGCCATTCTGCTGGGCATCCCTGAGCAGATCGAGGCCGTTATCAAAGAGCTGGATTTGCCCTACCATCCCACCATCGTCTATCCCACCGAAGCCCCGAACCGGGAGAAATACGCCAAGCTTTTGCACGAGCGCCGGAAGCGCAAGGGCGTGACAGAGGAATACGCCTATCAGCTCGTCCGTCAGCACAACTATTTCGGCCCGATGATGGTTCTGAATGGCGATGCCGACGCCTTCCTCTCCGGCCTCAATTACAACTACCCCGATGTTTTGCGGCCCGCATTGCAAGTCATTGGCACCTGCGCCCGAATCAAGGTGCTCAGCGGCGTCTACATGGTTATTGCCCGCGGCCGTATCTACTTCTTCGGCGACACCACCGTCAATCGCGACCCCTCGGCGGAACAGTTGGCGGAGATCGCGATTGGCGCCGCGGAAGTGGCACGCACATTCCATGTCGAACCCCGCATCGCCATGATCTCTTACTCCAATTTCGGGAGTTCGCGTTTCCCGGAGAATCTAAAAGTGCATGAGGCCGTCAAGCTGGTGCGAAAGATGCGCCCCGATCTGGTCATTGATGGTGAAATGCAAGCCGACACCGCTGTTTCAAGAGAGCTGGCCGAGAAGCACTTCCCCTTCAGCCGGGTGAAACGGGCCAATGTGCTCATCTTCCCCAACCTGGATGCAGCCAACGCCGCTTATAAGCTGGTAGCCCGTTTGGGCGGAGCCGAGGCGGTCGGGCCCATCCTGGTGGGCATGGCCAAGCCTATTCAGATCATCCCCACCGGCGCCGAAGTGCGCGATATCGTCAATATCGCCGCCCTGGCCGTGGTGGACGCCCAGAAACTGGACGGCTCCTGCGACGATGACGAATACTGATCATCCCGCCAAATAAGTGACAGTCACTCCCAAAACGCGCAACTGATCAGCTAGAGTGACTGTCGCTTTTGATGTTTCCGCCCGTCGTCGGCAATACGTCCGGCGGCGGGCTGATGTCTTGCGGACTGCGCGGGAGAATGTGCAGGACGTCCTTGTAGCGGGCCAGCACGCCGATCACCGAGACGGTCATGCCGGGCTGCACCGCTGGCAACCGCCACGGCGCCCGATAGGGATGTTCGATGCGAATCGGCCCGCTGCCATCATCCAGATCAAAGCTGTATTTCTGCACATTTTGCACGCGCCCGGCCACCCGCAGCAGTCGTCCCATCACGGCATCGTTCACCTGGCCCGTACGCAGGAATATCGGTGCGGGCGGCGCGCCTGACCCCAACAGGGTGACGCGGCTGGCATCGGGAATAACCAGCTCGCGCTGGCCGTGATACGATTTCAATGCGCCCTGCGCCTGCACCTGGTCGCCCGGCTTGAGCGGCGGATACTCGCCTCGTCGCAGATACGCCATGATGCCGCCGCTATCATCCTGAAGATAGAGGATGCGAGGGGAAAAAGCGCCCGGCTGTACCGTAATTCGCCCGACCAGCGTGATGGCGCTTTTTAGCGGAGCCTGGTAGGCGCTGGCAATGGGACGCACCGGGCCGTAGACGGGATTGGCCGCGGCGGGCGGTGCAGATGATGTTGGCGGCGGGACAGGCGTTGGCAAAGGCTGATTGGGCTGGCCGGGCGTCACGGCCCGCGTGTCCCACGGGCCCGAGCCGTCAGGATAACGGCTGAATGAACGATCGTAGCCGGGAGATTGTCGCCAGGCGAAGCTGTCAACCACCAGCCAGCCATCCCCAACAGGACGCACCAGATGCAGGACGGCGTCGGCGGCCGGCAATGGCAGCTTGCTCTGCTTGCGGAAGATGAGCAAATAGCCGCCCGGATCTATCACCGTTTCGTCGGGCAATCGATAGGCATGCCCGGTAGGCAACCCATCCTCTCCCAGCGGTCCCCGCCATAGCCGCCAGCCGCTGACATCCGCGGGCCAGACGCCGGCATTGTACAGCTCGATCCACTCGTCCATATACCCCGCTGCGCCATCGCCGTCCCAATCGATATCGCGCGGCGCGGGCAGCAGCTCATTCAATGCCACCTGGCCCGGGACGGGCGTAGGCCAGGGCGTCGGTGTGGGCGGCGGCGCGATGTTGGGGCCGCCAGGGCTGGGGGAATACAAAATCGTCCACCCGCCCGATCCATCCACAGTGCGGGACCAGGGCTGATCCCATTGTGATTCGAGATACGTAAAGGCGTCGATGACCTGACCATCGGGCGAGATAAGGCGCACGTCGTCGCCGTCGTTGTTCAAGGCCACGCCCGTTTCGCTGCGGAAAAACAGCAAAAAATCCCGAGCGCCGATGATGGTTCCGCCGGGGAGACGCCAGGGACGGCTGCCTCCTTCGCCGTCGTCCAGCATCCAGCCTTCGAGCGAAAGGGGGCTATCGTGGGGATTGTAGAGTTCGATGTATTCATCCAGGAGATTGGCTTCGCCATCGCCATTGAAATCGACGTTTTTGGGCGCTGGCAAAAACTCGTTTAGCGTGATAAAGCCCGGCGTCACAGGCGTGGGGGAGAGGGTGGCCGTGGGGGTGACAGTGGACGTTGGCGTGGGCGTGACAGACATCGACGGGGTGGGGG
>WGCR01000101.1 GCA_015493675.1 Anaerolineae bacterium | reverse complement strand
CTTTATCACGGATGTGTTTGGCCGGAGCATCGGCCCACGGGGTGTCACGGAAATCCAGCCAGGCCAGGAAGGTGCCCTCCGGTCGGGCCATGCGCACGCCCGGAAAGCCGCCATCGGCAATGAACGCCAGCAGATAATCCCGATTGGCCTGAAGATACGCGCGTAGCGCGTCCAGCCACGGCCCGCCCTCGCTATAAGCCGCTTCCATGGCCACCATTCCCAGCAGGTTGACGGGAGGAATGACGCCGCGACTGGCCCGGTCCATCTTTTTCCGCAACTCGGGATTCGGAATGATCCCCACCGACGCCTTGAGCCCGGCTACATTGAAGGTCTTGCTGGGCGCAATGAAGGTGATGGTGTTCCGGGCGATGTCGGGATTGAGGGCGGCGATGGGGATGTGCTGCGATTCGCTGTAAATCAGATCCGCGTGGATTTCGTCAGCCAGCACCGTGATCCCGCGCGCCAGACAGAATTCGGCCAGGGTTTCCAGCTCCGGGCGGGTGAAAACCCGGCCCGTGGGGTTCTGCGGATTGCACAGGAGGAAAGCTTTGGTCTCGGGCGTGACTGCTGCCGCCATCGCCGCCATATCCAGCTCGTAACGCCCGACCGCATTGGGCGTCAGGGGTGCATCTTGCAGCAAAAAACCGCCATTTTTCGGGATTTCGAAAAATGGCCCGTACACCGGCGATTGCAGCAGCACTGCATCGCCCGGCTCGGCCACAGCCTGGGCCGCCCAGTTCATGCCTCGCACCACATCGGGCGGAAAGATAATCCAATCCGGCTCGATCTGCCAGTGGTAGCGTTCAGCCACCCAGTCGATGACCGTCTGGCGCAAGGTGGGACTTTCGTAATGATAGCCGAAGACGCCCTGTTCCACCCGCCGCCGCAGCGCTTCGATGACCGCGGGTGGGGCCAAAAAGTCGGTGTCGGCCACCCACATGGGCAACACATCATCGGGCTGACGCCATTTATAGCTGTCGGTATAGCGGCGATTGATAGGGGTGTCGAAATCAAATACGGGCATGATGAAACCTCGATGGGATCAGGCTGAATCAGATAGAAAATTGTCCCTGTCAATGTACCACAAAGGCCGTGTGATACAAAAAACAGGTGATATTCTGTAAACTGAACATTTTTTCAGCATATTGTCGGGTAGTTTTCAGGTGTTTGTCATGGTTTTATGCTAAACTAAGCTACCACTTCATCGTTTTTTACAGATCTGGAGCCAAGGAGGTTATCATGTCATCAAGTTTGATCACACGTCCTCTTTCGATGGGAGAACTGCTGGACGTCACATTCCGGATTTACCGCAAGCATTTCTGGAAACTGGTGCTAACTGCCGGGGGACTGATCATCCCCATGAACATCATTTCTGAGGTGTTGGGGTTTGCGCAAAACCGATATTACTTTGGCGGCGGGGTGGAAGCTTTTATGAATGGCGAAACGACAATCCCATTCTGGATTACGGGGTTGCAGGTCATTGTGGGATTCGCAACGCTGTTTATCGCGCTTCTCACCGGAGCGGCCATCATCTGGATGGTAAATCGGATCATCTTTGGCGAAGCGCCGGGCGTGGTGCAAAGTTGGCGGGCAGGCCTGAGATATTTGCTTCCTTATCTTGCGGTGGCGTTACTGCTGGGTCTCGCAGCAGGCATCGGCATGATAGGGCTGATCATCCTGGCAATTATTCCCTGTCTCGGTTTCTTCCTGATGATCGGAGGCGTTGTTTTCTTCTTTTATCTTTATGTGCGGCTGATTCTTTCCCCCATGGCGCTCATCATCGATGACATCGGGCCTATTGACGCCATCAAGGCCGCGTGGCGAGCGTCGAAGGGCGCTTTCTGGCGCATTGCCGGCTATGGTCTTCTCCTGGCGATTTTGGCGTTTGTGTTCTATATAGGCCCGCTTCTGCTCATGGAATACTGGATGCTTTCCAGCGCCATGAATGCTCCAGAAAGCGTCATCGGCATTGCGACTGCATTGGGATTCGTCATCAACATCATCAATATCCTGTGGACGCCATTGTATATTGCGGCGTTGGTGCTTCTCTACCACGATCTGAAACTGCGCAACCAGCCAGGCGCTGCCATCGAACAGCGCATCGCGGCTTTGGAAGCAGCGCCATTGCCCGCAGCATCACCCGAAACCGCCGCCCCCTCGCAGCCGGAAACAATCGTAACAACTGAGGAGCCTCCAGCGCCGCTGGAAAACGCCGTCTCGGGCGCAGCAGCGGATGCGATTTCCACCCCCGGGGATGAAAGTGCAGCGGAGCTGCCGGGCGAGGATAGCGGAGAAGTGGCATCAGAGGAGGATGCGGAAAATCAATGACCACGGACAGCGTTTTTCTGGAGTGAAGATCATGACTGATGATGGCTTGTTGCCCGGCAGAAAACTTTCGTTGGGAGAATTGCTGGATGCGACTTTTCGCATCTATCGTCGCTATTTCAAGACCCTGGCGCTGACGGCTGGCGCGCTGCTGGTTCCCCTGCAAATCCTTTTTTCCATCCTGCTCAGCATCATGTTTCGCTATCACGCTGTCGACGCACCTGTTTCTCGCTGGATTTCCTTCATTACCCTCCCCCAGCTTCAGCCCGACCCAACGACTTCTGATGCAGCGGTTTTGAGCATCCTGGGTCTGGGCGTAGGAATCGTCATCGGCGTGGCGAATTTGATTGTCACGTTGGCGCTGATCTGGCTGGGCATAGAATATCTGCACCAGCGAGAACATACTTTCACCGAAGCATGGCGCTCGGGAAAGAGCTATTTCTGGCCCTATTTGGGGTTGTTGGTGCTGCAAGGACTCATTTTGGGGATTCCGCTGTTTCTCATGTCGATGTTCTTTTTGGTTAGCCCGGGCCTGGGCATCGCCGCCATGATTTTGATGCTCATTATCGTCGTTTATGTGACGATTCGATGGTTTGTCGCCCCGGTGGCGTTGCTGGATCAAGACCTGGGTTCATCTTCTGCTTTGGGATATAGCTGGCGTACGGTTGGCCCGCAGTTCTGGCGCGTGTTTGCGTATGTGGGATTGTTGTTGCTGCTGAACATAGCGATTGTGTCCATGCCCCAATACGCCCTGCAATCCCTGATCATCAGCATAACGCCCCCGCATCTTTACCGCGCGGCCATGCCTTTCATTTCCGCCGTCGCCAGTATTCTGACAGCACTCTGGCAGCCCATCTACCTCATCGCCATGGTCATGCTGTACTTCAATTTGAGAATCAAAGAGGATGACAATGATTTGGAAAAGCGGGTGAGGGAGATGGAAAACCAGGATGAATCGCTCCAACAATTTCTGGGCCAGGATGACAATGATTTGGAAGAGCGGATGAGGGAGACGGAAAATCAGGATGAATCGCTCCAACAGTTTCTGGACCAGGTTGACGCTGATCTGGAAGCGATGGACCATGACACTCTTTGACGCTGTGACGCCCCTGTTGCGCTTTCGATTGCAGCCTGTTCTTCATGCTTTTCTCCTTGCGCTGCTGGCGCTGCTGCTGGCCGGGGCAGGCGCGACGCGGGCGCAAGAGGGCGGGGGGAGCGTTTCCATCGCGGATTTCCATGCCATCATCGCCGACGGGATTGCGGATATCGAGACGGCTGAGGGAGGCGAAGCGGTGCAGGCTGTCAGCGATCTTCAGGCCCGCCTGACCGCGCTCGGGGGAGTCGAACTCTCCACCGGCGTCATCTTGCACCCCGACCTCTCCTTCATCGACCCCGACGATCCTGACGCCACCCTGGTCCGCCTGCGCCTGCTGGATTCACAACTGACGCTGTCCGCCAATGATGACACGGACGCCCGGTTGCTGCTGCTGGACGAGACATTGCAAGAGCTGGGACTGAAAAAGATCGAGACGGTGCTGCCGCATCAGGTTTCAGAAAAACCCCGTCAGATTACCGCTGAGGGCGCTGCGGCGTTGGGCGCCCTCCTCAAGTGGGGCATGATACTGGCTGGCGGGATTCTGCTGGTTTTCATCCTCGGCAGTTGGCTTTCGGGCCTGTTGGGGAGCTTTGTGGCGGATGCGGAATTACACCGCCGCCAGACTAAGGATGACGCCCCCATCACCGCCCGCCAGGCCCGGCAGATGGCTTCGGAGATGGCCCGGACGGGCAACTACCGGGAAGCGGTGCGCCATCTCTATCTCTCCGCTCTGTTCAAGCTGGAAGAAAGCGGTTTCGTGCCCCGGGATCGCAGCAAGACCAATCGGGAGTTGTTGACCGCCGTCGCTGCCGATGCGCGAGTGAGCGAACATTTACAACCGGTGGTGGACACCTTCGATCGGGTGTGGTACGGCGTGCGGGAGCCTGACGCCGCGACTTTCCGGGCCTATGAGACTGAGATCGACCAGTTGAATCAACTCCTTTCCAGCGGACCTTCCCGGCCCGAAAACACCGATTCCTCCCGAAAAACGTCATCATGACCGGGCGCATTCATCGAAAAAACCTCCTCTATCTGTTGTTATTGATTCTTCTGATCGTCGGAGGCGTTTTGCTCGCGCGGCGGATGCCTGCATTCCATCCGCCCTACCATCCCCAGTCGAAGGCCGCCAATGGCACGCTTGTCTTGTGGCGCTGGTTGGAGCGCATGGGCTATCAGGTGCGACGCCTGCCCGAGACGCCCGCGGCGGCGCCCCCGGAAGCAGATATGATTCTCCTCTTTCCCGGCCAGAAGCCTTTCTCCGCCGGGGATGCCGAAATGCTGTATAACTGGACGGCTGCGGGCCATACCCTGGTGCTGGTGGGGATGCACGCCGAAACAGCCATCCGCCAACAATTCGGCGTCACCAAATCGACTGACGCAGAAACCTTTCTCAACGCCTATCTTTTCCAGGATATTCCCCTTTTGCCCCAGGCTCCCAGTGCGCTCAAATCTCCCCTGCTTCAAAACAGCGGTCTGGATATCTCCGATGCGCCCGACGCGTTGCCGGCGCTCAACCACCATTTTCGCAATGAGATAACCAGACCGGCAGTGGCCGTGCAGGCTGTGGGAGAGGGCGTGGTCTGGCATCTGGCGCCCCAGGCCGCGCCCACCAACGAGGCGTTGCAGGGGGAGATGGGTTTTCTGATTCCGGCCCTGTTGCGCACCGTGCCCGAGGGCGGCGTCATTCTCATGGACATTTATCATCCTCTCACCCCGGCCTCTGATGAAAATGCGCAGCGCTCCGCACCTCAAGCCACCCTGCCAGGCTATCTTTTCCACACGGCCTGGGGACGGGCGGCGCTGCTGGCGGGCGTGTTGCTGTTGGCGTTTCTGTGGCTGCAGGGCTGGCGTCTGGGCCCGCCCTTGCCTGCATCGCACGAAATCCGTCGTCGCGAAGCCGCCGAATATGTCGAGGCCATGGCCCGGCTCAAGCGGCGAGCGCGACAGCGCAACGCGGTTGCCCGGCATCAGAGCCTGCGCCTGCGTTCGGGCCTGGCAGGCATCTGGCATATCGATGCCGGATTGCCCGCGGACGATTTCATCGACGCCCTGCAACGCAGCGATGATCCCCCCTCGCCCGAACAGCTTCAACGCATCCACGCCGTCCTCACGGGCCTGGCATCCGCGCCCTCCGAGGCGGAGCTCGTACATCTGGCCGCGGCGGTGGACGAACTCCTGGAGCAGCTATCCTGAGCCGCCCCGCGAGTCAGATTGAACGCCTTCCCTGGTTGACTGACAAAAGTCAGCTTGGCGTCTAAACCTACCGATTAAAATCAGGGCCAGGGGCCTTTGGCCGCTCGTCGGCCTTCGCCGACGTTTGCGGGTCCCGTTTTGACGAGGAAAACACCGTCCCCGCAGGGGGACGGGCGGCGGAACGCCCGTGGAACCGAATTCATTCGGCGAGTGAGGCGGCGCAACG
>WGCR01000100.1 GCA_015493675.1 Anaerolineae bacterium | reverse complement strand
TGCGTTTTCGCGTCATCTGCAACGAATCCAACCTTTCGACGCATAATTTGCGGCTTGAGCCCGCGAAATGTGATATTGGGGAAGCCGTTACAATAATTTTTATGAACTCTTTCATAATAATTTGACATCTACCCGCGGGCGACATATAATCTCACAGCATCTTTTTGTATCTTTTTCCATTTCCTTTGCATCCCATAATGTCGGGCGTCATCAATTTTTGTTGAAAGCCAGACGTTTTTTTCGCCCATCTTATCCTATTTTCCGAGAGGTATCACGTTTATGCGTGTTTTGCTGATTAACCCCCGATTCCGACTCCCTATCGACACTCGCACCAGTCCGCACATGGGGCTGGCCTATCTTGGCGCTGTTTCCGAAGAGCGCGGCGATGAAGTAGCCATCTTCGATGCCGACATCGAGGAAACGCCCCTGGGCGATTTTGTGCTGGAATATAAGCCCCAACTGGTGGGCATTACCGCCAACACGCCGCAGGTCAAACAAGCCTGGCGTCATGCCGCCGAGATCAAGAAGGTTTATGATGTTCCCATCGTCATCGGCGGACCGCATCCCAGCGTGGTGTCTGAAGATCTGGATTACGAATCACTGGATAGTGGCAATATCGATATTGTGGTTCGGGGCGAGGGGGAAGAGACCTGGATCGAAATCTCTGAAAAGGTGGAAGATTTTCTGAAACACCATCCAACCTTTTCCACCGACGAACTCATGGACCCTGCCAAGGGCGTCTGGGATGAAGTGGCAGGGATCAGTTACAAGACGACTGATGGCGAGTATCATCGCAACCCCGATCGCCCGGCCATCAATGATCTGGACAGCCTGCCCTGGCCCGCCTATCACCTGTTCAAGATGGACGGCTACACCAATTTGCAGCCTGCCACCGACGCGGTGGACGGCTCCAAGAGCTTCAGCATCCTCACCAGCCGCGGCTGTCCCTACCGCTGCACCTTCTGCTCGCAGTCCATCATGCCCGTAAAATGGCGCAGCCGCACGCCAGAGAATGTTGTAGCTGAATGGGAGCATCTGGTGCGGGATCTGGGCGCCCAGGAAATTGGCGTGCTGGATGACAGCGCCAACATCCGCAAAAAACGCCTCTTCCAGATTGCCGAAATGCTCATCGAAAAAGAGCTCAACCATGTGCCCTGGATTTTTGTCAACGGCATTCGGGCCAACCTGGTAGATATGGATTTGATGCTGAAGCTGAAGGAAGCGGGCCTCAAGCGCACCGCCTTTGGCGTGGAGACCGGCAACCCCGAATTGCTCAAAACCATCGACAAAAAGGTCGATCACGATACGATTCGCAAGGCGTTCAAGATCACGAAAGAGGTCGGCATCGAGACTATCGCCTTTATGATCATCGGTCTGCCGGGCGACACCCGCGAAACCATGCAGGACACCATTGATTTCGCCATCGAGCTGGATCCGCTCATTGCCAACTTCAGCATGATGACGCCCTATCCGGGCACGGCTGTGTGGGAGCAGGTCAAGCGCAATGGCCGCCTGTTAATACAGGATTGGGAGGACTACGTCTTTTTCGAGCAGCACGCCCGCTACGAGATGGGCGATCTCACTGCTGAACTGGTGGAGGAAATGTACCGCCGGGCTTATCGACAATTCTATCTGCGTCCGGGCCCCATCTGGCGACGTATGAAGCAGAAAGATTTCTGGTTCAATCTGCCCAGAAATGCCCGTATCGCCATGCGCACCTTCCTGCCAAAGAAAGAAAAGACCGGTTTGCGCAAACAAATGCAGGCGGAAGCGCTCTCATAAATTCGGTCTGGCTGGCGCTCGCGTAGCAGATGCCCGATCGCCAGCGGAAAAACAGCTCCGCCTCCCTTCACTCGGGGATGGCTATCGGGTCTGGACTGGAAGATGAATAGATTGACATCTTCGAACCTGATATATTTCAGATGTCTTTCATCTTTCCATGCTAGACTGAAAATGCGGCGCTGACGCCCGCGGGGAGTCCTCTCCCCACAATCGCCACCCACGACTATCGGAGAAATGCGAATGAAAGTCGCTTTAATCGGCCCCAAATGGAACGAGCTTGTCAACGCCTATCCTTCGTTGGGATTAGGTTATTTGGCCGCGGTCGCCGAACAGGAGGGCCATGAAGTTCAGATATTTGATTTTGGTCTGAAGCCGTGTCGGCCACTGGAGGATGAGGTGCAGGATGTGTTGGATTTCAAGCCCGATCTCGTCTCCTTCACCTCCATGACCACCAGCTACGCCAGCGTCGAGCAGGCCAGCGCCATGCTCAAAGAAGAGCTGAACGCACCTATTCTCATTGGCGGCCCGCACGCCACCTCCCTGCCGAACGAAACGCTGAAAAATCCCAACATAGATTATCTGATCTACGGTGAGGGCGAGGAGACCTTTATTGACTTCCTGCGGGCCATCGAAAACAAAAACGATCGCTGGGAGGGACTGCAAGGCCTGTGGTACAAAGAAGATGGCCATATCCTCAATAATCCCCAGCGGGCGCTGATTAAAGACCTGGACGGGCTGCCTTATCCCGCCCGCCATCTCTTTCGCCTGAATGAATACCCGCTGTATGCGCCCACGGGCGAGCAAATGCTCACAGTGCTCAGCAGCCGCGGCTGCCCTTACAACTGCTCCTTTTGCTTCAAGGGCATCGTGGGACGCACCTACCGCCAGCGCAGCCCCGAAAACATCGCTGATGAGCTGGAATATCTGATGCAAACGTATGGCGTGCGCAACTTCTACTTTATCGATGACCTGTTCACCATCGATGTGCGTCGCCTGGACAAAATCCTCGATCATTTCATTGATCGGCAGATGGACATCCGCTGGCAATGTCTGGCCCGGGTCGATCGGGTCAATCCCCAACTGCTGGACAAGATGTATCAGGCCGGGTGCCGCGAGATCCACTATGGCATCGAAAGCGGCAACGAAGAGGTGTTGAAAAAGACGGCAAAGCACATCGATCTCAGCCGGGTGCGCAATGCCGTCACATGGACGGAGAAAGCTGGCATTCGCGCCAAGGGCTACTTCATCCTGGGCCTGCCCGGCGACACCGAGGAAACCATCGAGGAAACCATCGAATTCGCCGCCGGGCTAGATCTGACCGAGGCCATGTTCTCCATCGCCACACCCTTCCCGGGCACGCAGCTCTGGAATGAACTTTTACAACGGCACCCCGACATGGTTTATAATGCAGACTTCACCAAAAGTTATTACTACAATAGCTATCAGTCGTCCATTGCGCCATTCATGAATGTTTCGGGCGTGCCCGATGATGTACTCAGTCGTAAAGCCATCGAAGCCCGCCAGCGTTTCATCGAGGCCAAGCGACGTCGCGTCTATCGCGAGAGTTTTGGCCCCAAAGCGGGCGATCTAATCTGGAACGTCTCCCAAATCACGCCGGTTCGCAAAGTTGGAAGCGCTCTGGCTCACGCCGGTCTGTTCAAGCGCTTCCAGCGCACCAAGGGCGAACTGTTCGGTTCGATTTCCTGGTCCTGACTCGCCATCTGTCGCGACGGAATGCCTTTCTCGCCATAGTGGATGAAGGCGTTTTGTTGGCGATCTATGGGCGCGGCAATCAGCTTTTACCTCTTACACCATTCTATGTCCCAACAACCCCTGACTTTTCGTCAAAAAATTCGCAACAAGAAAAAAATCTATCGCAATAAGGTGATGGGGCCTGTCAAATATCTGGCTTATCAGACAGGCCAGACGCAACATGTGCCCGCGCCCGACCGGATGTATATCGAATCCACCAACATCTGCAATCTCAACTGCATCATGTGTCCCACGGGCCGGGGCGAGGTGACCCGCGCCAACGGCTTTATGAAATGGGAAGTGTTCAAGCAGATCGTGGACGAGATGGCGCCGCTGGTCAAGGCCACAACGCTGCACATCTGGGGCGAGCCGCTGCTGCACAAACGCATCTACGATATGGTGGCTTACTGCACGGAAAAGGGACTGCGTTCGGAGATCAGCACCAACGCCACCTTGCTCACCGAAGAACGCGGCCGTAAGCTGTTGGATGCGGGCCTGAACGTCATCTATCTTTGCCAGGATGGCATGAGGCCCGAAACCTACGAGAATATCCGCGTCAACGCCGATTATGAACAAACCAATGAGAATATCCGACGCTTTGTGGAAATGAAACACGCGGGCGGTTATCAGACATTCGTCAATCTCCAGATCATCGAGATGGAAAACACCCGTGAGGACACCGAAGCCTTTGTGGCCTATTGGAAGGATGTTCCCGGCGTTGATCTGGTGCATATCAAACCTTTTGATTCGTGGGGCGATCAGATTGAGGAGATCAGCGCCCTGCGCCCGGAACAAAAACGTCGCCTGCCCACACGCTACGCGTGTCCCAACCTCTGGTATCACGTTCACATCTACTGGGATGGCTCCATCGCCATGTGTGATCGTGACTTCAACCTGGATTACGATTTGGGCAACATCATCGACGAGGATGGCGTGGTGCGGGTGATGAAAAACTGGAACGGGCCCAAGATGCAGCAGTTGCGTAAATTGCACCTGGAGGGCCGTTATGATGAGGTCACGCCCTGCAACACCTGCATGGAATGGGCCTGGTGGAAGCCCTCTCTCTTCGAATCCTATGGCAATCGTCCGGCAGAGGATGATTTTGGCGGGCAGATGATCCATACCGACAAGGAAGACAGCAGCATCAGCGGCAATGGCCACAACGGACCATCCCAGACCCCGCTTATCGTTTCCAACAACAGCCAATCTGGCAGCAGTCAGTGATCCCGGAGATATTTTGAATATGGCAACATTTTTTCCCTGGGGAAAGCAGAAAAAATCCAACATCCTGTGGCTTGACCTGGGCGATCTGGGCGATTTGGTGAACCCGGGCGGCCCGCACGAGCAGTGGCAGGATCATGGATTGGCGCTGTTGCGCACGATTTTACACCAGAACGGCATTATGACCGATCTGGCGTCGACGCGGGCGGTCACATCCTGGGAACAGTTGGCGCCGCAACTGGCGGGCTATGACATCCTGTTGATGAATGTGCGTAGTTACACCTACCCTCCGGCCAAAAAAGCCGCTGAACTCTTCAAGCAAATCAATCCCAATGGCAAGGTGTTGGTGGGCGGTATGCACGCCACCGTGGCGCCCGACGAGATGATGGCGGTGGAAGCCTTCGATAAAATCTGCATGGGCGCGGGCGAGAAGGTCATCGTCGATCTGGTGCGAGACCCGGAAAGCTTTCCTCGCGTCTTTGCGGGCGAGAGCGCCAAGAGCATGGCCGAATGGCCCATGATGGACCGCGAGCTGTGGCCCAAGCCTGCTGGCGGCTGGCGCATGAAACGGCGCTGGAAATGGCGCTGGCCCATGGAGCCGGAATGCGGCTGGGGCCCGGGCCCGGTGGCTACCATCATTACCAGCCGCGTGTGCCCCTGGAAATGCGTTTTCTGCAACGAAAGCTCCTACATCCCCCTCATGGGCCGGCGGCCCGTGGATATGGTTATCGACGAGCTGAACTATCTCGACCGCAAATACGGCGTGGGTTCGGTCGTCATCCATGATTCCATGTTCTTCCAGAATCCAAGCTGGTTGGAAGAATGGCTGGAGAAATATCCGCGCAAGACCAAACGCTGGACTTATTGGGCCGCGGCCCGGGCCGACACCGTCGTGCAGTGGCCCGAGCTCTTCATCGCCCTGGTCAAAGAGACCAATTGGCGCACCATTTCCATTGGATTTGAATCGGGCAGCGACAGCGTTCTCAAAATCCTGAACAAGGAAGTCACCGAAGAAGAAAACTTCTTTGTTATCGACCTGGTCAACCGGCTGGGGGATGAACTGGAAGTCAAAGGCGAGCAGCCTCCCTACTTCTGGTCCAACATCATGCTGGGCATTCCGGGCGAAACCCGCGAGGATGCGTTCAAGACCATGCGCATGTTGAAAACCATGAAGCGCGTCATGCCCTCCATCTCCTTCTACGCCCCCTATCCCGGTTCTGCCCTGGGCTATCAACTCATTGCCGAAGGCAAAAGCATGATGTCCAAAGATAATTATCACCGCTATCCCGGCGATGAAAAAGTCAAGGGCATCGATTATCAGTTTTATCGCGATCTCATCGCCGGAAAATACGACGCAGAGGTCAACAAAGGCCTGGATACGGTCATGCACGGCGCCGATCTTTACAGCGGCGCTTTGGTAAAAGCGTAGTAAGCAGTAAACAGTAGCCCTTTTGGAATTCAGGGGGTTGACTGCTTGTTGACCTCCGGGAGGTGGACGAAAACCGCCTGGTCAAGCCAAAAATCACTCGTCCACCTCCCGGAGGTCGGGAGCCCCCTGAATTCCTGTTGAGCCTAAGCAGTAAACAGTTGAAATCCACTGACCACTGCTTACTGACTCACTGCTTACTGTTTACCGCCCCACTGATTACTGATTACTGCCAATGAGTAGCTTCGATCATCCTACCAACATGTATCTCTTCAAAATGAAGAACGGCAAGAACAAGCTGGCTTATGGCGAGTCGCCCGAAGACGCTCTCGATATCCTGCGCATGCGTCTCACCGAAGAGGAGATGGCGCAGATTATCCCTGACCAGTTCACCAAATTCCATCCCCGCCAATTGCAAAAATACATCGACGACCTCGGCTGATCTGGCCCGGGCTATGTTTCTGCGCACTCTCTCCCCATGCAGGATTTTCTATGAGCATTCGTAAAGTCTACCTTATTCAACCCGGTCGTGATGGCAAGTTATTCGGACGCGGCGCCATGGCGCCTTACACGCTAATGCGTTTGGGCTCGCTGGTGCCCGATGAAATTCCGCTCAGAATCATCGACGAAGACCTGGAAGCTGTCCCTTTTGACGAGATCGGGCCGAATGATCTGGTGGGCATTACCGCCAAGACTTTACAGATTGACCGCGCCCGCTGGCTGACCGGCCAATTGAAGGCTCGCGGGGCCACAGTCGTGGTCGGCGGCGTCCATGCCACCCTGGCTCCAGACGAGGTGCTGACATGGGCGGACGCCGTGGCCGTGGGCGAGGCTTATCGCACCTGGCCGCAGATGATTGAAGATTTCGATCGCGGGGAGCTCCAGCGCAGCTATGTGGATGAAGAGTGGGCCAATCTGGATGATCTCAAACCCATCAGCGACCGGGTGTTGCAGCAGGTGAATGAGAATCACAACTACTGGACCCCCTACATGGAGATCACCCGCGGCTGCCCCCGCAATTGCACTTTCTGCACGGCCATTCGCGTCTCGGGCCGGGTGATGCGTTTGCGGCCGGTGGACGCCGTAGTGGAAGAAATCCAGCGCCGCAAGCTCAAGCGCTTCTTCCTCACCGATGATAATTTCGGCCTCAATTTCCGTCTCAATCCGGATTATATGGAGAAGTTGTTCAAAGCGCTGCGCAAGCTGCCCCTGCACGGCTGGACGGTGCAGGCCGAGCAGCTCACTGCCGATCATCCCGATCTATTGAAACTGGCCCGGGAAGCGCACATGGACAAGATTTTCATCGGCTTCGAGACGGTCAATCCTGGCAACCGCAAGGAGATCGGAGGCAAAGCCAAAGGCAATCTCGAGCGTTATCATCGTTCCATTAAGCGCGTGCATGACGCCGGCATCGGCGTGGTGGGACTGTTCGTCTTTGGATTTGATGGCGACACCACGGATGTTTTTCGGCACACCTATGATTTTATCAGCAGCAGTAATCTGGATGGCGTCAGCGTCACCATTCTCACGCCTTTTGTGGGCACTCCTCAACGCAGGGATTTGCTCCAGGAAGGACGCATTCTCAAACATGTGCCCTGGTCTCTGTATGACACCAGCCATGTCACGTATGCGCCCGGCCAGATGACGCCTGAAGAGCTGGCCCAGGGCTACGACTGGATTACCCGCAAGCTCTATAGTTGGCCCAGCATCGTGCGCCGGGGATGGAGCAACCTTCGTCGGCAGCCGGTGCGGGCCTGGCCCCGCAAAGCCGTGGCCAGCTTCAGCACCGATTTGGGCTATCGCATCGCCTACGCTCATCGTGATTGGGCTCCCACCCAAAATGGCCAGGGCCACATCGTCAGCGGCGCTTCCCGCGATGGCTTCATGCACGTTCTGCAAACGGG
>WGCR01000099.1 GCA_015493675.1 Anaerolineae bacterium | reverse complement strand
GTTTGTAGGCATGAGATGTGTAATACTCTGTAGCTTTGCCGATGATGATGCCTACGATCAGGCCTGTGACGATAGCCACCCACACCTGCCACCAGTTTGGAAGCTTCAGCAGCCAAACCACCAGCAATGACAACACGATAATGCCCGCTGAGCTGATATTCACGCCTTTGCCCAATGCGCCCATCAACTCAGCCATAGTGGCGTTTTCGCGGGTGCGCACCATGAAGATGCCGAAAATAGAGAGAATTACACCGATGCCGGCCAACGCGACAGGCGCAGCCAGGTAACGCAACTGCATCTGAATGAGCGAGACATTGCCCAAGAACTGAGTCCCGGCGACGCTGACAGCGGCCACGCCCAAAGCGGCGGTGGCCAGGATGGAACCGGCATAGGATTCATACAGATCTGCGCCCATGCCCGCGACATCGCCCACATTATCGCCCACGTTATCGGCGATAGTGGCGGGATTGCGGGGATCGTCCTCGGGGATGCCTGCTTCCACCTTGCCCACCAGGTCGGCGCCCACATCCGCCGCCTTGGTGTAAATGCCGCCACCGACGCGGGCGAACAGCGCCTGGGTCGAAGCGCCCATGCCAAAGCTCAGCATGATAACTGTAATCTGCGGCAAAGGGCTGCCGGCGCCGAAGAATTCGGGCGGGAACAGATAATACAGAATGAGGAACCAGACAGAGACATCCAGCAAGGCGAAGCCGACCACCACCAGGCCCATCACAGCGCCCGCCCGGAAGGCGATTACCAGGGCGTCATTCAAGCCCGTGCGGGCGGCGTGGGCGGTGCGGGCGGAGGCGTTGGTGGCTGTCTTCATGCCGAAAAAGCCGCACAGGCCCGAGAAAAAGCCGCCGGTGAGAAAAGCGAAAGGCACAACGGTGTTCTGAACATGCAACACATAGGCCAGAAAAAGAAAAATGACGAACAGCGCAATGAACGCCATCGCGACGACCTTATACTGACGGGTCAGATATGCCATTGCACCATCACGGACGGCCTGGGCAATCTCGATCATCTGATCTGTGCCCTCACTGTGGCTCATCACCGATCGATAGAAATAATAGGCAAACGCCAAAGCAATGATAGACCCGATTGGCCCCAGCCACCACAGCCAGGGAATGGTTTCCCTGCTGGCGGATTCAGCAAAGCCAGCGGCAAACGCCTTGGTGGGCCCCAAAATAACCAGTGCAAAAAGTGCTAGGACGGGAATCAGAAATTTCATGAGAATTCTCAAACGCTCATTTTTCATTATGCGGCTCCTCTTTGATGAAATCGAAGAATTGACATCGTTGTCAGATCGATATCCGCATCGATTGTGCAAGATCAGCAACGGATGGGAAATTGTAACGACGAATGACGCGATTTGTCAAAAAAACTGACCTAAATTATCTGGAAAAACCTTTTCATCCCACTAAAATATGGAGACAACCACAGCAGATGAGATTTTGGATCGCCCGAAACATCCATCTCGATCATGGTTAGCCCCGCTCTGGACACAAAAGGACGCTAATAATGCGAATATCATGACATTGGCGCTTTGCTCTGGGATTGGAATGCCTTTCTGCCCAACGGGGGGATTGATTTCATGCGGCGCTTTGTGTAAAATAATAATAGGAACCATAGCATTGTCATCCCGCCCTTTTCAACAACCTCGCAACGCTGCAGGAGCAAGCAACATGGAAGTCATCAAGGTTTCGGCCCGATCTCGTTCGACCGCAGTGGCGGGTGCAATTGCGGGCGTCATCCGCGAGCAAGGCTACGCAGAGGTGCAGGCCATTGGCGCCAGCGCGGTCAATCAGGCAATCAAAGCTACGGCTATTGCCCGAGGATATTTGCAGGAAGATGGCGTCAACATTGTCTGCATCCCTGTCTTCACCGAAGTCGATATTCATGGTCTGGAGCGAACAGCCGTCAAACTGGTTGTGTGGACCGTCCCCCTCGACGTATTGCCGGAGCGTCTTCTAGCGCTATTTGCCGCAGAGAAAGAAGCCCGGGAGACGACGGTTCATCATCCTCCCGCCGATGAATTAGAATCCTGACCCTGATTGACTGACAAATCTCGTTACGCCGCCTCACTCGCCGAATGAATTCGGTTCCACGGGCGTTCCGCCGCCCGTCCCCCTGCGGGGACGGTGGTTTCCTCGTCAAAAGGGGCGCTGGAAGCGTCGGCGCAGGCCGACGAGCGGTCAAAGGCCCCTGGCCCTGATTTTAATCGGTTGGTTTAGAATGCCAAGCTGACTTTTGTCAGTCAACCAGATCCTGACCTCTCACGAAAAATCCCGTCGCCATTTCGCAGACGGGGTTTTTTATCGATGGATCAAACAGGTTTGATGGCGTCCAGCAACCGCCGCCAGCCATCATCATTCTCACCCGGAACAAAGGGGATGTAGAGGGTGGCGCGTTGTAACAAACCGCCATAGCGGGCCTTGATGGCCGGACCGATCTCGTCCCAGGTTCCGGTGAGAGCAAAGGCGTCCACCATTTCATCTGTGAAGAGCGCAGGCATTTCCTGCCACTGTTTGCGCACAGCCATTTTTCCCAACTGTTCCCCGATGTCTTCCCAGCCATGCTGTTCCAGAACCGGACGGTAAGATGGCGTGGAAGCATAAAAGGCGATCTGCATCCGCACCTGCTGACGGCGCATGGCCCGTTCTTTCTCGTCATCGCCAACGATGGTGAAGACTGTGGTGCTGAAGGTCACATCCTCCACGCTTCTGCCTGTCTTCTCGGCCCCCGCCGTCACCCACGGACGAATACGTTCCCGCAGATAATCGATGGTATGGAAGGGATGCACGTGGAAGCCGTCGCAGAGCTCGCCTGCCAGCTCACACAGCCTCTGGTTGACGCCGGCGATATAAATGGGAATATCGGGATGTTTGATGGTGCCCGGGCTAAAGAACGGCGACATCAGCGTCATCTTGTAAAAATCGCCGCGGAAATTCAGCTTCTCGTTGTACTGCCACGCTCGCCAGATATGTTTCAGCGCCAGGATGTATTCCCGTAGCCGGGCCGCAGGCTTGCTCCAGGACATGGCAAAACGGCGTTCGATATGGGGCTTGATCTGCGTCCCCAGGCCCAGGATGAAACGTCCATTGCTGTACCTGGCCATATCCCAGGCCACATAGGCGGTGTGCATGGGGCTGCGGGCAAAAGCCACAGCGATAGCGGTGCCCAATTCGATCTCTTCAGTATGTTCGGCGATCAGCGCCAGTTGCGGGAAGGGATCATGCCGGGTTTCGGGCGTCCAGATGGCATCGAATCCCATCCGTTCCGCAGCGATAGCGGTCGTCTTGATCTGAGAAAGCGTATCTGCATCGAGAACAATATCAAGCTTCATGGTGGATAACCTTGTGGATAACCTGTGGGTAATGTGGAAAAATCGGCAATTATTGTGGACAAGATGGGGAAACAGTATCCCACAAATGTCAGTACTTCACGATTTTGCCAAGCGGAAGGAAAGATTTTCCAAAGTGTCCTGCCGAGTAGTTGAATAATGGGGTGAACAGCCCAACTTACTACTCAGCAGGACAATCCACATGATACAGCAAGCTCAAT
>WGCR01000098.1 GCA_015493675.1 Anaerolineae bacterium | reverse complement strand
GGGCGAGGGCCAACAAAGCGATGAGGAGGATAAAAGTCACTGTTCTTTTCACGCGTCAAACTCCTTGTTGAGATGGCAATGAAGGATGCATCGGGCATGCGATGCAAAAACAAAAACGGGCGCGAATCATGCGCCCTTGCATGACTCCTATTTTGTCATGGACAGGCAGGATTGTCAACCCCGCGCCCCCATGCTTTCATCCGCAAAACTGACGTCTTGCCGGCAGCAGGCGGCGCCGCTTCAAGCCTTATGTCGACGGGGCCATAGAAATCCGACTCGCTGCATGTAATTCACGTAATCCTGCCCGAAGCGCAGCACCAGGTCTTTTTCCTCGGCCCGGCACATCAGGTAGTAAATGGGCAGCCAGATCAGCGAATAGAGAACCAGAAAAGGCGAATTGAGCAGAAATGCGCCGCCCAGCCAGGTAACGCTCTCGCCCGCGGCCTGAGGATGGCGCATTTTTTCGTAAATGCCGCCGTACATGGCGTGCTCGGGCCGGGGTTTGAGGGTCTCTTCGCCCGCGTCCCTGCTTCCCCGTATCAGCAGATACATGGCCGGAATCAGGATGACGAGGCCGATGACGATGGCAACCGCCCAGGGCCAGAAAAACGCGAGGGGGATGGGCAGCGGCAGCGGGTAGAAATAGTAAACGATGTAATTGATCACCGTGATGGTCATGGTGATGATGGAGATGCGGCGATAACGCTCGCATTTGCGCCAGGCCGCGTCCCCAATCTTTTGTGACAGCGCCATCGGCTGGACACTTTTTATGTAAAGAAAACCGGTGAGAAATGTGGCAATCAGCAGGATGAGAAAATTGATCCAGGCAATCATGGTGCACCTCCGGGCAGGGTTTGGCGGCCAAACCGGCCGATGAGCAGGAGCCCGATGAGAACAATGGCGACAAGCATATCGCCGCCACTCATCGGCAAAAGAAAGGGGGTAAAAATGATGACTGCGGCGGTGACGAAGATCGCCATCCACCATCCCCACAGACGGTTTCGCCACAGCCCCACGCCCGACCAGAAATGCAAAAGTGTGAAAAACAAAAATGGCGGCAAAAACCAGATGGGCTGAGCGTCCATCAGATGCTGAAGCCCGGGAAAGACGAAAGTCGGGTAGACATTGCCGACCAGCCCCAACTGCATGGCAATCACCGTCAGGCAGTCCCCGGTCTCGATGACGCCATAAATGATCAGAAGAATCGCGGCCCAAAAGATAGACCGATTGGGCCGGACAGAGTCCGTCGCTGTGGGTTCAGATGGTAAAGACATGACGCCCTTCCTTTGAGAAATCGGCAGTTCCAGGTCATTATCGATCCACCAGGACGCAAAATCAAATGCTGGCCCAACGCCCTTCCTTTTCCCAGATAGGAGCTTTTCTGGCCCAGCAGATGGTTGGGGGTGCAGCACGCGGGCAAGGGCGTAGCCCCGGGCGACGTCGTTGCAGGCGAGGCAGGCGCGACGCATCCGACCAGCAAAGTGAGACTGGCCAACAAAAATAATGCGAGAAAAAGCAATCGGCGGTGCATGGGCATGGCAGGCCAATCTATCACACCCATGCACCAGAAGATCAAGCAGTCAACAACAAGCGCTTACAGCGTTTCCCAGAAGTCCAATAACGCGCCGGTGACGGTGTTGGGCGCTTCGACAGGAAGAAAATGCCCGGCCCGCGGCACGATCAGCAGGCGGGCGTCGGGGATGCCGTCTGCCAGCTCGCGGGCGCGCTCGGGGGAGGTCACCCCATCCGCCTCGCCCGTCATGACCAGCGCAGGCAGGGCGATCTCGCCCAGGCGGGGAAGCAGATTCTGGCGCACGAACACTGCCTCGGCGGTCCAGTGCAGTCCTTCGCCGCTGATGTTCATGAAATCATCCATGAAGCGGGCGATGGCCTGCTGGCGCTTCTCGCGACTGGTTTTGCTGAAGAAAAGCCCTGTCAGCTTCTCGGCCACCGGAGCGTGATGCCCAGCCCGCACAGCCGCGACAAGCTGACGATACCCCGCCAGTCGTTCGGGCGTCTCCGCATCCGCTGAGCCGCCAATGAGCGTCAGCGAGCGCAAAGCCTCCGGGTGCATCAGGGCAAACAACGGCCCCATCATCGCCCCCATGGAATGCCCCACATAGTGCACCGGCCCCACATCCAGCATCTGCACCAGCTCATACAAATCCTCCACCATATCCTCAAGGGTGTAGGGCTCCGCCGGAAAGCCGGTGTCGCCATGCCCGCGCTGATCGGGCAGGATGAGGGTGTAGCGATCGGCCAGCGCCGCCACCTGTGCATCAAATTCACGATGATTCCAGGTGAGGCAGTGGGCAAAGAGCACGGGCGGCCCCTGCCCAATGACTTCATAATGATAAGAAACGCCCCGGATTTCGACCGTTGCCATAAGAACCTCCATTGGTTGAGAGACAGCGGAACGCCCGCGTCGATGCGGGCGGTTGCAATACGAAGATCATAGCATCAACGATAGCCACCACCAAACCACCATGCCCACTCTCGCATCCTTTGACGGAAAAAGTCAGTCGGCTACGGGCAAGGTAAACCAGAAGACGGCGCCCTGGCCCGGTGCGCTTTCCACGCCCATCTCGCCGCCATGGGCCTCGATGAGATAGCGGGCGATGGTCAGCCCCAGGCCCGAGCCGCCCTTATCCCGCGAACGCGAAGCGTCGGCCCGCCAGAAGCGCTCGAAAACATGCGCCTGCTCCTCGGGCGTCAGCCCCGGCCCGGTGTCGCTGACGCTAAACCGCACCGCATCGCCCGCCCGCGCCGCAGCCAGGGTGATGCGTCCGCCCGCGGTCGTGTGCCGCAAGGCGTTGCTGATCAAATTGGCAAACACCTGCCGCAAGCGATCGGGATCAGCCTGAATGAGAGGAAGCGCTGGCGCACTTTGCGTCTCCAGACTGATATCCAATTCCCGGGCGGCAGCGCCAAACATCTCCGCCACTTCGGCTATCAGCCCTGCGGGTTGAACAGAAACCAGATTGAGGTGCAACTGCCCGGCCTCGGCCTGCGTCAGCGCCCGCAGATCGTTGACCAGACGATTCAGCAGCAGCGTTTCATCATAAATCCGGGCGATCTCCTCCTCAGTCATGGGATAAACGCCATCCAGCATGGCCTGGAGATTGCCCTGGATAACGGAAAGGGGCGTGCGCAGTTCATGGGCGATATCAGCGATCATATTCTGGCGCAACTGCTCGGAGCGTTGCAGAGCCTCGGCCATCTCATTGAACGCCGTCATCACTTCCATCACTTCATCGCTGCCCGAAACAGGCACGCGTTGCCCGAGATCGCCATGAGAGAGCCTGCGCGCGGCCCGGGCCAGACGATCCAGGGGATTCGAGAGATGTCGGGCGATGAGGAACCCCAACAGCAATCCCAAAAGCCCGGCCACAATGCCCGCCTGCACCAGCGATTGCGTGATCAGGGTCAAAAACGCCTGCGCCGGGCCCGTAGAACCGCCGTTGCCAACCGAAATCAGCAGATAACCAACAGTCTCACCATCTTGCTCAATGGGGATCGCCTGTTTTCGTTGAGACTTGGAAAGCGTTTGATAGCTCCCTGTTTCATCATAAACCACTCGCCCCGAAGCATCCGCCAGGGTGTGCTTGGGAGCGCCCCGCCCTTTGGAGCGTTCCTGCTGATTGCCGGCCGGCGCCTGGAAAATGCTTTCAACCCCCTCCCAACTGCCGTTTTGATGATAATAAGCCTGCAACGCCGGAACCAGGCGTATGTCCACCTGGTTCTGTGTCATATAGCGATGAAAGCCGGTGCTGAGCTGATAATTGGCCAGTAACCCGGCGATGGCAATGCCCACCAACGTCACCAGAGCGAAAGCCAGTCCCAACTTCACCCACAGCTTGTTCATTGCTCCCCCACCAGCCGATAGCCCACGCCGTAAACCGTTTCGATATAGCCCGGCTCCCCCTTGGGAACGCTCAGTTTTTTGCGCAGATTCTTGATGTGGCTGTCGATGGTGCGATCCATGCCTTCATAAGAATAGCCCAACGCCTGAGCAATCATATCCATACGGGTGAAAGCCCTGTCCGGATACTTCATCAACAATTGCAGGAGATCGAATTCGGTGGGCGTCAGATCCACCGGTTCTCCGGCCGCAGTCACCGCATGCTGGCCCGCGTCCAGTCGCACCGGGCCTACCTGCAGGATGTTGACGGGTTGCACCATTCCGGAAGACCGGCGCAAAACCGCCCGCACCCGGGCCACGACCTCGCGGGGATTGAAGGGCTTGGCGACGTAATCATCCGCGCCCAGTTCCAGTCCCACGATCTTGTCCGTATCCTCGACGCGAGCTGTAAGCATGATGATAGGGATCGCGGCCAGCGCTTGATCCCCCCGGATGATGCGGGTGATCTCCCAGCCATCCTTGCCCGGCAGCATCAGATCCAACACAATGAGATCGGGCTTTTCAGAGCGAACACGCCGCAATGCCTCATCCCCATCATAGGCAACCGCAACCTGATACCCGGCCTGCTCAAGATAAGAACGAACAAGTCGGGCAATTTGCTTATCGTCATCAACAACGAGAATATGTTGGGACATAATAATCGGGATAAAGTCGTGGAGCGTAATCTTCTGGTGAGACGGCGCAACAAAATTTGCAACTATACAGGTATCCCACACAACGCTTTGCCACGAAGACGCGAAGGTTTTAGAAGATACGAAGAAAATTTTCTATTTTTCCCTTCGTGTCTTTGTGCCTTCGTGTCTTTGTGGTTTTTGCCTCGTTATGAAAGGGGAGGTGTATAGTTACCAAAATTTATCAATCAATCAGGCAACGATGTCAGTCGGGACGCGAAATCCAATAGCCCAGCCCCACCATCATCAGCAGGCCCGTGACGCCGCCCAGGTTCACCAGCAGGCCGATGGGATCAGGCTGTCCGGTGACATTTTTAGGCATCATGCGCCCGATAAAACCGGGGGTGGGGGTGGCCGTCGCGGTGGGCGTGAAAGTTGGCGTGGGCGAAGGCGTCGCAGTGGGCGTGGCCGTCGCAGTGGGCGTGAAAGTCGGCGTGGGCGAAGGCGTATGCGTGGGCGTCGCGGTGGGGGTATCGGTGGCCGTCGCTGTCGGCGTGATGGTCGGAGTATTGGTAGCTGCGGATGTGGGCGTGCTGGTAGGAACGGGCGTCGCTGTCGGCGGTGCGGGCGTCGCCGTAGCCAGCGCCGGGGCGCTCTCGTCGGGATACAGGGCAATCGCATCCACATAGATCACATTATCCCCCGTGCTGCGGTTGTGATCCGTCAGGAAAAAAACGGTGATGACATCATTCTGCGCCCGCGCTTTCACATCGATATCCACGCTGCGGGGCGGATTATGACTGAGAATCCGCCCCGTCCCCCAGTGCATGGGGCCCCAGACAACGGTCGGAGCATTGGGGTCTGTGCCGCCAGTAGGATCAATGCCCAACTGCCGCCCGAAGGTGTCGGGGGCGTTGGGCGCGGCCCAGAATACAGCAGCCCGATAACCGGCGCCGGGCGTCACCCGCACCTGGGTGTAGATGCCCGCCTTGAACGTGCCGCCGTTGCTCCACATGCGTAAAGCCGGCGCCCCCCAGTAGGTGTCCACATCCTGCATAAAGGTCAGATCACCGGAAAGGATGTATTCCGTCCAGCCGTTGGGAATCTGGCGCGGGGGGCTGCCGTGGAAGGCGTCGAAGCCGCAAACGTCGCGGGGGATGACGTTGGGAGGGTCGCAGGGATGGGACTGGGCGCGGGCGGACAGACCCCATTCGGCCCAAACAGCCAGAGTCAGAATCAAAGCGGCGGAAACCAATAATCCTTTTCGGAAACGCATAGCACAGAAGTATAACCGGCGTTGCCCCTGAATCCAAAAAGATGTATGATGCTGAGCATGGCAATCATCCTGCTGGCCCTGGGCAGCAACCTGGGCGATCGATCCGAAAATCTGGCCCGGGCCCGCACTTTGCTGGCCCAAACCATCGTCATTCACTCGATTTCGCCTATTTACGAAACCGAACCCTGGGGAGTGGTCGATCAGCCAGATTTTCTCAACCAGGCGCTGCTGGCCGAAACGACTATCTCCCCGGAGGCGCTGCTGGCGCTGGTCAAGCGCATCGAAGCGGCCATGGGGCGAGATTTCTCGGAAAGACGCTACGGCCCGCGCCCCATCGATATCGACATTCTCGGCTACGACGATCTGACCCTGCGCTCGCCCCGCCTCACCATCCCCCATCAGCGTCTGCATGAGCGGGCTTTCGTGCTGATTCCCCTCAACGACATCGCCCCGCACTGGGTGCATCCTGGTCTGGGCCTGACCGTGACCGACATGCTGGCAGAAGTGGATGCCTCGGGCGTAGCGCCATGGCCCGGATAAAACACGTTTTTTCTTCTCTCAATTCCTACACTCTCCCAATCTCATACCATGAAAATCGGCATTATCGGACTTCCCAACAGCGGTAAAACCACAGTCTTCAACGCTCTCACCCGCGGCCAGGTGACCACCGAAGCCTACTCATCGGGCCGGATGGAGGTGCACACCGCGGTGGTGCATGTGCCTGACGAACGGGTGGATCGGCTGACGGAGATGTATCATCCCAAGAAGGTGACTTACGCCACGGTGCAATACAATGACATCGCAGGTCTGGCCAAAGGCATGGGCGAAGCGGGCGGCCTGGCGGGTGAGCTGCTGAATGAGATCAGCCAAAACGACGCGTTGCTGCACGTGGTGCGGGCCTTCAGCGATCCCAACGTCCTGCACCCCGAAGGCGAGGTGGATCCCGCCCGCGATATCGAAATCATGGAGACGGAGTTGCTGCTCAGCGATATGACCGTCATCAGCAATCGTCTGGAGCGCATCGCTTCGCGATTGGGCAAGGGCGGCGACGCCAAGGAGCGCCAGGCCCTGGCCGACGAAAAGGCATTGCTGGAGCGGCTGATGGCGGCGCTGGAGGAGGAGATTCCGCTGCGCGAAGTGGCTTTATCCCCGGCCGAGGAAAAATTCCTGCGCGGATTCAATCTGCTTTCGCAAAAACCGATGTTCATTTTGCTGAATATCGATGATGACGCGGAGGAGAGCGTCGCCGACCAGTATCAGAGCATCGTCCGGGGAGATAATGTGATCGTCGCAGCGCTGCGGGGCAAGCTGGAGGCGGAACTGGCGCAGATGGAGCCGGAGGAGGCCGCGGAGTTCCTGGCGGAGTTCGACATCCCCGAGCCGGGCCTGAGCCGCGTCATTCGTCTGTCCTACAAGCTGCTGCGGGTGCAGAGCTTCTTCACCGTGGGCGAAGACGAGGTGCGGGCGTGGACGATTCCGGTGGGGGCCACAGCAGTGGAGGCCGCGGGCGCCATTCACACCGACCTGGCCCGGGGCTTCATCCGGGCCGAAGTCATCGCCTACGATGATCTCATGGCCGC
>WGCR01000097.1 GCA_015493675.1 Anaerolineae bacterium | reverse complement strand
GGTGAATTGCCTGAAGATGCTGATCTTGTGGCTGTTCTGGAAAATCTGCTGGCTTCATGGCATGAGGAATTGGAACGATTGCGCGAAAAAACCATCGCAGGTCTGTTCGACGTATAAATCACGGGCATGAGCTACGCTCATCGATAAGCTGAATGTCTTACCGACGCATTGTCATCAAACTGGGCACCAGCGTATTAACCGCAGGCACGCCTTATATCAATCGGCCCCGGCTCATCGAGCTGGTGCGTCAGTGCGCCCGCTTGCACCAGGAGGGCGCAGAGATCATCCTGGTCAGCTCCGGCGCCATGGCCGCGGGCAAAGAGCAGATGGGCTTCCCCGATCTGCCGCCATCGGTGCCCGCCAAGCAGATGCTCAGCGCCGTGGGACAGCCGCGGCTTATTGGGCTGTATCAGAATTATTTCGATATCTACGGCATTCCCGCCGCCCAGATGCTGCTGACCCGCGAGGATTTGCAGGGCCGCCGCCGCTTTCTCAACGCCCGTCTGACCCTGGCCGCGTTGCTGGAGCACCGCGTGATTCCCATCGTCAATGAGAACGACACCGTCACCGCCGAGGAAATCCGGGTGGGGGATAATGACAATCTTTCGGCCATGGTGGCGATGTTGGCCCAGGCGGATTTGCTGATTTTGCTCACCGATCAACCGGGCCTGTTCACCGCCGATCCCCGCACAGATCCTGACGCCCGGCTCATCACCGAAGTCAAGCAGATCGATGATCGGATTTTGTCAGGCGCGGGGGATTCGGGCACCGGTTTGGGAACGGGGGGCATGACCACCAAGCTACAGGCCGCCGAAACCGCCACCCGCGGCGGCGCCACCGTGGTCATCGCCGCGGGCGACGAGCCGGACGCGTTGCTACGCCTGGCCCGCGGCGAGACCCTGGGCACCCGCTTTCTGCCCCGAGCCAGCGCTCCCGAAAGCCGCAAACGCTGGCTCCTGGCCGGATACACCCCCTCCGGGCATGTGGTGGCGGATGAAGGAGCGGTGCGGGCCCTGCAGCAACGCGGCAGCAGCCTGCTGCCCATCGGCATCGCCGGTGTCATCGGCGATTTCCAGCGTGGCGACACCATCGGCGTTTTCACCGCTGCGGGTCGGGAAATTGCCCGCGGCCTGGTGCGCTATCCCGCCTCCGACGTCCGCCGCATCGCCCGCAATCATTCAGATGACATCGAAACGATTTTGGGGTACACTTACGGCCCCACCGTCATTCATCGCAATGATATGATCCTGCTCTAGTGAAACCCCACACGCTCACGCTCACCCCATTTTTTGCATCATGTCTGATAACCCCCTGATTTCGATAGGCCAGCAGGCCAAAGAAGCCGCCCGCGTTCTGGCCAACACATCCACCGAAACCAAAAACCGGCTGCTGCATGTGATCGCCGATGGCTTGCTCGCGCGTCAGCGTGCGATCCTGGACGCCAACGCCCGAGATCTGGCCGACGCCCGCGCCGCGGGCCTGCGCAGCAACCTCATCGATCGCATGACCCTGACCCCCGCCCGTCTGCAGGGCATTGCCAATGACACCCGCAGCGTCGCCGCCCTGCCTGACCCGGTGGGGGAAGAATTCGATGGCCGGGTGTTGCCCAACGGCCTGCGCGTCAACAAACGCCGCACGCCCCTGGGCGTCATCGGGCTCATCTATGAGGCCCGGCCCAACGTCACCGTGGATATCGCGGCGCTCAGCCTCAAGACCGGCAACGCCGCTATCATGCGCGGCAGCAGCGAGATCCGGCGCAGCAACCTCGCCATCATGGAGGTGATCCGCGCGGCCCTGCGCAAAACCGACCTGCCCGAAAATTCGGTGCAATACATCGAAAAACCGGACCGGGCCATGGTGGGACATCTGCTCAAACTGCACGATTATGTGGATATGATCATCCCCCGCGGCGGCGCCGGTCTGCACGACTATTGCCGCCAGAACAGCACCATCCCCGTCATTACCGGCGGCATCGGCATCAACCACATCTTTGTGGATGCCAGCGCCGACCTGAAACAGGCGGTTCTCATTGTCAACAATGCCAAGACCCAGCGCCCCAGCGTGTGCAATGCCCTGGACACCCTGCTGGTGCACGAGGCCGTAGCCGCTGATTTTCTGCCGCGAGTGGTGGAACGTCTTGCCCGGGACGGCGTAAGTTTTCGGGCGGAGGAAAAAGCGCTGGCCATCCTGGGAGATCATCCCGACGTGCAACCCGCGGGCCCGGAGGATTTCGATACCGAGTGGCTCTCGATGGTGCTGGGATTGAAAGTGGTCTCGAGTCTGGATGAAGCGCTGGAGCACATCCGCCTGCACGCCACCCATCACTCTGACAGCATCCTCACCAACGATTGGGACAACGCCCAGCGTTTTCTCAACGAGGTCGACAGCGCCGCAGTCTACGTCAATGCCTCCACCCGTTTCACCGATGGCGCACAGTTGGGACTGGGCGCAGAAGTCGCCATCAGCACCCAGAAACTGCACGCCCGCGGGCCCATGGGGCTGAAGGAACTCACCACCTACAAATGGATTATCCTGGGGGAAGGGCATGTCCGACCTTGACCGCTGGTGGGGAGAGGCGAAAAACATCTGGGAAAACTGGCGACGCCAGCTTGCGCAACTGACGCCCGGGCCCAGCGTCAGCGCCGACCAACTGCGCGCGGCGGACGCCATCACCCGTTGGCAGGCCGTGCGCGCCCTGGCCAATCGTCCCCATCCCGGCCTGTTGCCCGGGCTCATCCAGTTGTGTGGTGATGAAGATGAAATGGTGCGGGACGCAGCGGTGGATGCGCTGGTCTCCTGGGGCCCGGCCATATCGCTGGAGCCCGCCCGGCAGGCGTTGGCCGCCTCGCCCGCTCCCCGGGCCGTGATCGCATTGCTGCGCCTCCTGGCCCGGCTGCCCGATGCAGCCAATCGCGCCGCCATCGTCCCCTGGTTGCAAGCCGAGCAAGCAGAAGTTCGGGCCGCCGCTTTCATGGCTTTGGCCGCGTTGTGCGATGATGAGGATCTGCCGCAGTTGCAAGCCGCACTGACGGAAGACGATATTCGCGTGCAGCGGGCCATTCTGGCGACGCTGTGTGCGCCCGAAGCCGGGCCATTGGCCGTCCAAGCCGCGTCCGCCTCTGATCCCATCCTGCGGCAACGCGCAAGCCAGGCCCAGCCCCGCATCCAGCGTCAGCTTGAAGCCAAACGCAAGGCCGAGACCCGGGCGCAGAAACAGCAGCCGCCAGAGAACGGCGAATGACCGGCGCCGGGGCATGTTAGTGACGGGTGAGTAGGCATTGATCGAAAGGGGAAACAGCATGGGGCAGAGAAGCCGGGGAAACATCTGTTGACAGGATGATTGAGGCGGCTCCCCCGCTCATCCTGTGCTACAATGGTCATCATCGTTCCTCAATCATCTTTTACGGATAGCAGTTTATGCAACGACAAGATTGGCAGACGCGCTTCGCGCGAGAAATAAAAATGGCTGACAAAGCCCGCACGGAAGGCAACGAGGGCAAAGCCCGAGTATGCGCCCGCCGCGCCGCGGGCATCGTAGCCGACGAATATATGAAACGACGCTGCGTCTCCACGCCCAACATGACCGCGTATGAGCGGGTCAAATTATTGCAAAACTGGCCCGATCTGCCCGAAGGCGTCGATGCCGTTGTCGCTCACATGACCACCCGCGTGAATGACAGGTATGAATTGCCCATCGACGCCGATCTGGTGGCCGAAGCCCAATGGCTGGCGGCGGCGCTGCTGGACGAATAACGCGCAGACGCCCAAAAAAGCAGACTTCTGTGTGTTTCGTTTATTCCCAAGCCCCCATATCTTCGCATTTATGGCTCCACTGAAAAAAGGTTATTTCACCACGGAGACACGGAGG
Source organism: Anaerolineae bacterium (assembly GCA_015493675.1). GTDB lineage: Bacteria > Chloroflexota > Anaerolineae > J102 > J102 > M2005. The sequence continues at coordinate 64 of WGCR01000097.1, read as the reverse complement.
ACACGGAGAAAATAGTAGCAGTTCACAGAGAAATTTCTCTCCAAACCTCGCCTTTTCCTTCCTC
>WGCR01000096.1 GCA_015493675.1 Anaerolineae bacterium | reverse complement strand
ATAGGACGCAGACAAAGGTCAATGATTGATGAATAATGATTAAAGAGCAGAACGGTGTGGTTTTTGCTTTGATCATCACTCATTAATCATTGAGCGCCTACTCATGCCGCCGAGGCTGTTTCCGTCAAACCAACCTGACAGGTTCCTTTGACAACGGCCCAAATCCTTGCATGCCCCGCTGGCTGAGAGCGACGCCATCAGCAGCAAGATTCACCAGAACCTGTCAGGTTTGAGTGAAAAAAGACAGCCTCACGGCATACGTTAGCAGTTCCATAAAATCAGGAGAATCTGCGGGCATCAGATGTGTCTGCGTTCTATTTTCATTCGTTATCGGCGTGCAGCCGCTCATGTCCTCTGTTTCGCCATCCTCTGGGAGCTTTTCCCTCACCCCTCATGCACGACATCCAGATCATCGTTCGCCCGGCCCAGGTTGCTGATATCGAGCGCATCATGCAGATGCGTCAGCACGCGCGCCGCGTGGTGATGCACTTTGGCTATGAAGACCTGATGCAGATGGTCAAACGCAATGCCTGTCTGGTGGCCGATACGGGACCGTTGCTATGGGGGTTTGTATGCACCGCAGGCTATCAGAAGAATCTGGTGATGTTGCGGGGGCTGGGGCTGCTCAATGGCTGGCGTATTGATGATGGCCTGTCGCATCTTCTGCGGCCGCTGGAGAGCATGTTGCGGGCCCGGGGAGATCGATTCCTGATGCATCTGGCGGTGGATGTGTGGCTGGCCGCGCCCCTGATGCGCCAGGGCTTTGTTCCTCATGATTACATCATTCACTTCGAGCGCGCCGCGCCTCCTCGCCCGTTGCTGCCCGATTTCATCATTCCCGGCGTGACATTGCGGGCATTGGGCCGCCATGAGATCACCGATCTGACATTGCTTGATCATCAAGCCTTCGAGTGGCCCTGGCAGTTCAGTAGCGGCGAGTTGGTGAAATGGCTAATGACCGCTGATCGCCTGGTGGTGCTGGAGCATGATCAGCAGATGGTGGGCTATACCTGCGTTCAAGTGCATGGCGAGCATGCCCAGATTGTACGGCTGGCTATTGCCCCGGCCTGGCAGGGCAATGGCTTCGGGCGCTATTTATTGGCCGACGCGCTGGATTTTATCGCTGAAAAAGGCGCGACTTACGTCACTCTGAACACCCAGTGGCAAAATGTCAGCTCGCAGCGCCTTTACAAGGGGTTTGGCTTCCGGGCTATCGGCCGCCGCATCCCTGTGTTGATCAAGGATTTGCAGGAAGCATGATTCAGGCCGTGATCTTCGACATGGGCGGCGTGCTGATGCACACCGAGGCCAGCGATCGCCGCTTGATCGCCTTTGACGCGTTGCTGGGATGGGAGCCCGATACGCTGCGTCTGCGTCTTTACAGCGGCCCGGCCTGGGAGGCTGTCTCCAAGGGCGAGTTGTCGCTGGCGGCTTATTGGGCGCGGGTGGGGCAGGCGCTGGAGAGGGCGCTGCCCGCAGACTTTATCGGTTATCGGGATAATTTTTATGGGGCGACGCTGGACAGGGCCACGCTGCGTCTGGCCTGGCGTCTGCGTTCTCGCTATCATATCGGCCTGCTTTCCAACGCCACCACGCTCCTGGCGCGAGATGTGGTCAGGGAGCCGCGTTTTCGCGGCTTGTTCGATGAGGTGATCATCAGCGCCCTGGAGGGCTATCGCAAGCCTGAACCGGAGGCCTTTCTTATCGCCGCCCGTCGGCTTCAACTCCGCCCGGAGGCCTGTGTGCTGGTGGATGACAAGGAGCGTAACATCCTGGCCGCGGCCGCGGTGGGCATGCACGGGGTGGTGTATGAAAATGCGTTACAGACCGAGCGGGCGTTGCGGCAAATGGGAATCACGCGTTAGCGGTTAGATCGGCTGGCGTTTTCTGGCGTAGCCAGGCTGTAATGGCGCCCGCTTCGATTTCTCCCGGCAACGCGATGAGATGCGCCCGGCAGCCGCGTTTGCAATCGCTGCTGCCAAAGCCCGGCGCCGGGATAGTGGCGGCGGGATGTGCGGCCAGGCGTTGCGCCCAATCACACTCGTGACGCCGCCCGTCGGCCAGAGCCAGCCAGAGCTCGGGCCGCTCACGGCTGCTGAGCGCGTCGATATGCCAGTGCACGCGTTTATCCGCGACCAGATGGCGGCGCAAGCGGGCGCGCAGGCCGCCTGCTCCCAGCGCTGAGCCGACATAGATCACCCAGCCCGCGGGCAATTGCACCCTTCCCAGGCGTCCCGCCTGCACCTCCAGCGGCGAGGATAACCGGAAAAAAAGCGCGTAGGTCCCGGTCAGCCCTCGTGGCGGCAGGCTGTCGGCATCCGCTCCTGCGAAAATGGGGATTGATTCGGGCTCAGGCACGGCTGAAGAGGGAGATGAGTTTGACGCTGTCGCGGGTGAAGGGGCTTTTATTCCAATCGCTCCAACGCTGCGTCAGTTTCAGGCCCGCCAATCGGGCCATCAAATCCAGCTCCGAGGGCCAGATGTAGCGCAGGCGCACAGGATAAAACCGGGCGCCCGACTCGGTCCAGGCCACATGCTGGCTGTAAATAAGTTGCTGTACGGGATCGTGCTTGCTGACGTCGATGCGCAGATAGCCGTCATCCATCGCCGCCAGGCTGATGTTCTGATCATGCTGAAAGCGCTTCATATCGGGCATGAAGGTTTCGGTGACGAAGACGCCATCGGGCGTGAGATGCCGGGCCACGTTCTGGAAGCACTGGATCTGCTCCTCCTGGGTGAGGAGGGCGAAGAGGGTGTTGAAAACAACGTAAATTAGCGGGAACTTGCCCGTAACCGGCACGGCGCCGAAATCTCCCAGGGTAATGGGGATGCGGTAGCCGCCGGGCTTGGCCTGCAAGCGGGCCGCCATCTTCTCCGAAGCCTCGATGCCATGCACCATCACGCCTTTGTTTTGCAGGGGCAGCGCGATGCGCCCGGTGCCGATGCCCAGCTCCAGAGCGGGGCCGCCGCGGGCCAATTCCGCCAGGGCGTCGATGGCGGCCGGGTCATAACTTTCGTACCAGTCGTCATAGATGTGGGCGATGGCGTCGCCGTAGGTTGTTGCGTCGTAGTGTTCCATGATGGTTTTGCGGGGAGTGGATGGATGAGATGGGGGGAAATGATGAAATTCAGACGCCGAATTGTGAGAGAATCCGCTGCACCGAACTCACATAACCGCCGCCAAACAAACGGACGTGGACCAATAGGGGATAGAGATTGTACAGATCGCGGCGGGTTTCCCAAAAGCCGGGGCGAATGCCATGCAACTCGTCATAACAGCGGAAGAAGGCGTCGCCGAAGGTGTGAAAAAGGGTAATGAAGGCCAGTTCCATTTCGGAATCGGCGTAGTAGATGGCCGGGTCCAGAAAGCCGGTGATGCGTCCGGACTGTGCCAGCACATTGCCGCTCCAGATATCGCCATGGATGAGAGCGGGCGCGGATGGCTCTTCCAGCCAACGTTCCAGTTTTCCGGCCAGGGTTTCCACCCGGGCCAGGATGTGGGCGGGCAGCCGTCCGGCGTCATAGGCGGTGCGGGCCATGAACAACAGCCGCTGTTGGCGGAAGAATTCGATCCAGCTTTCGGTCCAGGGGTTGGGGTGATGCAGGCCGCCGATGAGGGTGTCCGTGTCCAGACCATACGCCGGCGCGGAGACGGCATGGAGCTCCGCCAGCAATGCTGCGGCGTGGGCTTCGCTGCGGGCATCGAAGCTGCTGCGTCCGGGCAACAGGCTCATGAGAAGCATGTCCGGGTTGCTGTGGAGGATATCCGGAACGGGCAATGCGCTCTTCGTGGCCAGATAATGCAACATCCAGCCTTCTTTATCCAGCGCCGCGCCCGAGCTGCCATCCACTTTGGCTACGAGACTCCGACCATTCGCCAAATCCACGCGATAAACCTCGCCCACGCAGCCGCCGCTGAGCGGGCTGATGCGGGCGGGACGTTGGCCGAGAATGTCGGCAAGACGCTGGTTGAGGTCAGTCGTCATGGTGGGGTTAGAGCCTGTTATGAACTTCTTGCCAAATTCTAATCATCTTCATATCATTCACCTTTCGATTCGCCGCGGATGACGCTGAAAAATGGCTCCACTGAAAAAAGGTTATTTTACCACGGAGACACGGAGGACACGGAGAAAATAGTAGCAGTTCACAGAGAAATTTCTCTCCAAACCTCGCCT
>WGCR01000095.1 GCA_015493675.1 Anaerolineae bacterium | reverse complement strand
GATGCCAAGGCGGCAACTCTCGCCCGAAGAAGCTGTGGAACTGGTGATCAAACATCTCGTCAACCGGACGCGCTCACGTCGGTCGCGTCTCAAAAAGCAGCAGCTTCGTGAATCTTCTCTTCCTCCTATCTGAAATGTGACATTGTCGAAATAGTTACAAATGCGTCACGAATGATTTTTCTGATTTCCCCCGCCTTCAGTTCCTTTTCCCATGTCTCGATCCCAACCCCGACGCCTCGTTTTCTTTTTTCTTGCCTTGCTGCTGGTTATCGCGGTGGCGGGCTGCCAATCGAAAAAGGAGGACGCCGCCCCCGCTGCCGGCGCTCCTGCCCAGAAAGAAGAGGTTGCTGCAACGGGGAGTCAGCAATTGCTGGTCATGCCCGATGACGGCGCCAAGCCTGTCCTCGACCTCATCGACAGCGCCAAGACCTCCATTCGCTTCAAAATTTATCTATTCACCTACCGAGACGCCCGCAAGGCCCTGATCAAGGCTGCCAACCGCGGCGTCGACGTGCGGGTGATGATCGATCCGGAGCCCGTGGGCGGCGGCGAGAGCAATGCCGAAAGCTATCGCCTGCTGAAAGAGGGAGGCGTGACAGTGAAATGGGCGCCCGGCGCCTTCAAACACAATCACGAAAAATCACTGGTGATCGATGATCAATCGGCCCTGATCGCCACGTTCAACTTCACGAAAAGCTCTTTTACCCGTAATCGGGAATATGCCGTGCTTACCTCTGAGCCCGATGTAGTGGCCGATGTGGCCGCTATTTTCGACGCGGATTGGGCGGGCGAGGGCGTCCAAATCAGCGATGACAGCCCGTTGGTGGTCAGCCCCGTCAACAGCCGCCAGCGCATCACCGGCTTGATTGCAGATGCGCAAGAGCGTTTGTGGCTGGAGGAAGCCACGCTGCTGGATGAAGACATGACGCAGGCCCTGGTGGACGCGGCCAAACGCGGGGTGGACGTGCGTTTTCTGGCTCCCCAGCGGGATGACAACGATGTGGCCGCCGATAACCTGGCCCGGTTGGCCGATGCGGGCGGACAGGTGGCCTTGCTGGAGCAGCCGTATATCCACGCCAAGGCCATTCTGGTCGATGGCAAGCGCGCTTTTATCGGCTCCGAAAACCTCACATTCACCTCTCTGGAGCTCAACCGCGAGCTGGGCATTCTCACGGAATCGCCGGCAGTGGTGGGGCGTTTGCAGCAGACCATGGCCCGGGATTGGCAGGTTGCTGCCGGCGACTCCGCGGACAATCAGCAGGGGGCTACGCCCCCGGGCGTGATTCCCTGGCAGGATGCAGAGCAGTACGTGGGGCAGGAGGTGACTGTTCAGGGCACGGTGGTCCACACCTATGATTCCGGAAAAGTGACTTTTCTTAATTTCGACGAGGATTATCGCAACACTCTTACGATCGTCATTTTTCCCTCCATTTATGACCAATTCCCTCAAAAACCCGCAGTCTACTTTGCAGATCGGCTGATTCAGGTTAGCGGATCGGTGAAGATGTATGAGGGCAAGCCCGAGATCGTGGTCACCGATCCGGCTCAAATCCGCGCCCTGGATGACACGGCTGCATCTGCCGCCCCTGCTCCTGCCAGCTCTCCTACGCCGGTTTCCGCTTCATCCCGATCCGTCGCGACCGCGGCCGTTCCCTGGCAGGATGCCGGGGAGTATGTGGGCCAGAGGGTGACAGTGGCGGGCACGGTCGTGCGCAGCTACAATTCGGGCAAGGTCGTTTTTCTGAATTTCGATGAGGATTGGCGCGGGAAATTCAGCGTTGTCATCTTTGCCAGTGATTTCGATAAATTCCCGCAACCGCCCGAGGAGATGTATCTGCACAAAGCTATTCTTGTGACAGGCAAGATCAAGGAATACAAGGGCGCGCCAGAGATGATCGTCGAGTCTCCCGAACAGATCGAGATCGTGGACAGCGCTCCGGCGCAGGCGACCACATCGGAACCGCCCAAAGGCGTGATTTCCTGGCGAGATGCGGCTGAGTATGTGGGGCGG
>WGCR01000094.1 GCA_015493675.1 Anaerolineae bacterium | reverse complement strand
TCCCCACCTCTACGCCCGGTGCGCCCAAACGCATCGAGGCGCAACAGGGCAGCGCCACCATCGATGGCGATCTGGATGAATGGCGCAGCGCGGGCATGGCCCTGGACGCCGGCTCAGCCAACCGAATCAACCATCCCGAAGCCATCACCAGCCCCAACGACTCCAGCGCCCTGATTTGGGCCCGCTGGGACGCCGGGCATCTCTATTTCGCATTCGATGTCCGGGACGAACACATTCTGGTGGACAGCGCGGATCTGTGGAAAGATGACAGCATCGAAATCGGCGTGGATGGCGAAAATGATAACGACGCCTTCAGCGGCAGCGGCGGCGATCATCAATACACCGTGCGCTTTGACGGCATTGCTGCGGATCGCACACTCACCATCGACAATCCGGATGTCAAATGGGCTGTTCGGGCCAATGATCACGGCTACCAGGTGGAAGTTGCCATTCCCTTATCGGCATTGGGCGTCACCAGCCTCAGCTCGGGCCAGATCATTGGCATTGATTTCGCTGTGAATGATGACGACACTGGCGGCGAGCGAGACAGCCAGTTGGTCTGGGCTAGCTATTCCACTTACAGCGACGCCACTGCCTTTGGCGACCTGGTCTTACGCTGATCCCCACATCCCGCACATACAAAAACCCCGCCCAGGTCTGAGCGGGGTTTTTTATTGCAATCGAAAATGACGCCCGATTTGATAGCTGATAAAAGTCGATATTCGTAAACCCAAAAGCGCGACTTATCGCATTGGCAACTAGAGTCTGTTATGAACTTCTCGCCAATTTCCAAGCGTTTTCGCATCGATTACCTTTCGATTCGCCGCGGATGACACTGAAAAATCGGATTAGCGCTGATTTTCGCAGAAAAATCCTTCTACAATCCGAAAAATCCGCGGGAATCTGTCGCATCCGCGTTGTCAGCGGCGAATTCCACGGGCAAATGACGTGAAAATTCGATTTGACGAGGCCAAAATGCATAACAGCCTCTAGCCCTGATTGGGCGCAAAGACGTCGATCATCAGCTTGGGATCACCCAAGGGATAGAGAATGGGATACGTTGCTCCCCGATCGATATACTCTTGCACCTTGGCCTTGACCTCTTCGGGCGTGCCGCTGGCGGTGATGCGCTGCACCAGCTCATCGGGCACCAGGTGCATGGCCTTCTGAATCTGCTCATGGGTGGCGGGCCAGCCCAGAATGGACTGGATTTCCTGCACGACTTCGGGCTTGACGCCGCTGGCTTTGGCGATGTGAGGCTGCTGGGCCAGATATTGGGTCAACAGCTCACGGGCGCCATCCAGAGCCTTCTTGCGGTCATGATCCACCGAGCAAACCACCAGTTGCGGACGATCCAGATCATACACGCTGCGGCCAGCTTTGCGGGCGCCTTTATCCAACTGCTCCATGGCATAATCATTGTATTCGGGCGGCACACAATAATTCAGCACAGCGCCATCTGCGATCTCTCCGGTCAATTCCATCATCTTGGGACCAGTTGCGCCGATGTAGATGGGTACATTGCGGGGCTCGCGGCGTCCATGCACCACATCCAGCTCGATACCATCGACATGATGAAATTCGCCATGGAAGGTGACGCGCTCCAGGTTCAGCAATTTTTTCATCACATAAACGGTTTCACGCATCGCTTTAAGGGGCTTGCGGCGGTTGATGCCGACATTTTTGGCCAGAGGATCCCACCAGGCGCCAATGCCGCAGATGACGCGGTTGGGGGCCAGGTCGTCCAGCGTAAGAAAGGTCGCGGCCAGCAAGCCGATATTGCGCGTCCAGTTGTTGATCACGCCACTCCCGATTTTGATCCGGTCCGTCACAGCCGCATAAGCGGCCATAGGCACAATGGCATCGCGCACCAAACGCGATTCAGCCTGCCACACCGCCTCAAAACCTTTATCCTCGGCATACTGTGCCAGCTCCATCCCCACGCGAATGGGGTGGGCATCCTGTAAATATAAACCTACTCGGTCCACATTGGCCTCCTGAAAGTGAATTTCGCAAGTAACCGGGCCAAGCCTTGTCTTTCTTTCCAGCAGGTGACAGGCTGGCAATCTGGTTACTTTCGTAAAAATGTATGAGTTTCCTACATTGTACGCATTGATGCTGTTCTGGTCAAACGAATGGAGAAGAGCAAAATAAAGGCAGGCGCCCGAAAGGCCCGGCAGGGTCTTTGCATGAAGGGCGTGAGATCAGTAATCGAGGAAGATGCCGTCAGCGATCTCGCTGCCGAAATCGTGAGCCGGGCCATCCCAACAGACGCTGTAAGTGCAGGAGGCGTTCTCCCCAAGGCTGCCGGGCGTGCAAGTGAAGATGTCGGAACCATCACCACTGACGCCGGAGATGACAATGCCGCCGCAGGGGACAGATCCCAGAAAAAGGCAGCATTTGATTTCGCACGACGAACCAAAAAAGATTATACTCAGGTAACGCCTTCCAATCATCACCTTTCCAACGAGGTCATTATGAGCGCCAACCGCAAAGAAGAGATCATTGCATCACAAAAGCCATTCCAGGACTTTTATCCCGATCATCTGGCCCATTGCTACGGCTGCGGACGCCTGAACGACCACGGACATCACCTGAAAAGTTATTGGGACGGCGATGAAACGGTGGCCTGGTTCACGCCCCAGCCCTATCATATCGCCATTCCCGGCTATGTGTACGGTGGATTGCTCGCCTCGCTGATTGACTGTCACGGCACAGGATCCGCCGCAGCCTACGCCTACCGGGCCGCAAAACGTGAAATGGATGATGACGGCCCGCCCCTGCGCTTTCTTACAGCTTCGCTGCATGTCGATTATCTGAAGCCAACGCCCCTGGGGGTGGAGCTGGAATTACGAGGTCGGGCAGCCGAGATCAAAGGCAGAAAAGTGGTGATCGATATTGAACTTTCAGCCGGGGACGCGATCTGCGCCAAAGGTCGCGTTGTCGCCGTCCAGGCGCCGGACAAATATATCGTTGACCTGGTGATCAATAAGCCCGAAGCGTAATTGGCAAGACCTCTCTGCCAGCCTGAAAACTGCGGCTCAACCGAATTCCGCGGGGTCTTCGCATTTCCGGGAGGCGCCCCACGAAATCTACAAGAGCCAAAATCGTTTGGGTGTGTCCAAAATGAGTTGGAGGTCGAGACTGGCGTTTCAAGACCTCCGGGAGGTGGGTGATAACTTGTTTGCTGGCTGCCACCTTTTCGCCAGGCAAGAATGAAAATTGGCTCTCTGAAGAATTATGGGGTAAGGCCCCACATTCCGGCTGTTTTTGCCTGGAGGGCATTGCC
>WGCR01000093.1 GCA_015493675.1 Anaerolineae bacterium | reverse complement strand
GTGGTTGGAGAAGATGACGTCCCGCGTGCGATCCAGGGCGTTGACGACGCCCGCGGCGGTGGCTTCCTGTCCCAGGCAGGTGTGCACTGTGCCGCGGATTTTGCCCTGCGAGAAGAGCTTGAGCAGGGTTTCTTCCACCCGGCGGATGGTTTGCATTTGCCGATAGAATGTTTCGGCCAGGATTTCGGGAGCGGGGTTGGACATGGATGGGAGGTTATCGGTGTATCAGGCCGGGAAGCAGCTTGCGGGCGGCGTCGAACCAGCGGTAGGGGTAGGCCAGGGGCCAGGGGAGGTCGGGATAACGGCGTTTCATGTACGCTCGCGAAGGGAAGAACATGTGACTGAGCTGAGAAACGCGCTGTCGCCAGGTGAGGCCGCGCAGGATGTGCAGGATGGTGAGGCTGCTGCTGCGCCTGTGGGCGGTCATGCTGCGCAGGATATTATACCCGCTGAGGTCAGTCTGCGGTAGTTGCAGCCATGTCTGAATGGTCGGTGGAACAGGGGTGTCGAAGTATTGGCGGGCGAGATGGATGGCTTCGTGCAGCGCCGCTTCCCAGGTCAGGGCTTGCGCCCGAGCGATGGTTTGTTCCCAGGCCATTGTTTTTCCCCAGCGCCGGATGAGCTGGTCGATGTCATAGAACCAGATGCCCAGCGCGCCCTGGGCGCCGCCGTGCTCCAGCACAGCATGGGAGGCCAGATGCAGGAGTTGGGCCTCGGGCGTAAAGGTGAGGAAGGGCTGTCCCGCCAGAACATGAGGCGTGGTCTGAGTCAGGAACCAGGCCAGGGCGTCATCGCCCGGCGGCAGCAGGGGCAGGGTGCGGTGCAGCTCGAAGCGCACGCCCGTGGCCGGATCGGTGAGGATGAAGTGATGCAGGTAGCCCACCTCAGCGCCCGCGCCCAGACTGTGTTCCTCGTATCCGGCCTGACGCATTCTTTCCACCACGCCGGCCAGGTTCTCCGGCCCGACCAGCAAGTCGATGTCGTTCATGGGACGTATGGCTGGCTCGACATAAAGGGTTAGGGCCAGAGCTGCACCCTTGAGCAGGATCACGGGCTGTTGCGGCTCTTGCGCCATTAGCGTCAGAAATCGCTGTAACGCAGCCCGGTGGAGCAGCCATTGCGCCCGGGCCTGGGCGGTGGCTGCGTCCAGGCGGGCGCGGGCGCTCTGGGGCAGGGGAACATCCGCCAGGACGCGGGCGGCCGCGGGCGCGAGGCGATGGGCGTCGAGCCAGTTCAGCCAGACGGTCCGGGCGTCCGCGTCATCGGGTGGAAGGAATGCAGGAGGAAGCATGGTGGAAATAGGCGATGTTTAGAGGGCAGTTGCTGATTGACTGACAAATCTCGTTGCGCCGCTGCATTCGCCGAATGAATTCGGTTCTAGGGGCGTTCCGCCGTCCGTCCCCCTGCGGGGGCCGACGAGCGGCCAAAGGCCCCCAGCCCTGATTTTAATCGGCGGGTTTAGGTGCCAAGCTGACTTTTGTCAGTCAACCAGGGCCAATTGTCAATGGTCGGCGGGCAAAAAAAGTCCCCGGCGGGCGGGGAGAAGGTCGATTTTGCTGGTTTCAACTGTTGCGCCCTGGCAGGGTCAATGTCTGTTTTTCAGAGTCATGACTCAAAGAGGTTGAAATCCAAAGGATGCGTCCTAAGTAACCGTCTAAAAATTAGTTCCCGTTTTGCGCTCACCGACTGAAGTCGGACTCTTCAGGCCTACGGCCTCAAAGGCGGCCTTCGCCGCCTATTTGAACACCGTTGTTGGGTCGCCGCAGGGCGACCTTGTGGCGCAAAGCGACTAAAGAGCCCGAGTTTACTCGGCCAGTGGTGCAGCGAAAAGGGGAAGTAATTTCTGGATGTTCACTAAGGTCAATTACAGAGCATTGATTAGCAAAAAATCTCAATACGACTAAGCGGTATAACGGACCGGAGCTGAGCCGCAATGTGGCCGTTTCAGTGTGACCCAACTTGACCCAAAACGCCCTAAAAGCGAAAAACCCTTCAAAACAAGACTCGATAGCACTGTCGGCTCCAGTGACTTGTTGGGCGGATGTGGCTTCCAACGGACTCAGTCTCTCTTCCGCCTTGTATTTTTCAGCCCTGTGGTGAGCTTGTTCCTCACCTCCCGCTTCACACGCGCTGCGAGAACATCCTCATGTTCGCTCAGAAACTCGGCCACTGCGTCCGCATCATGCACTACCAACTCTCGCAGTGCCCACGACATCGCTTTCACTACCATATCATCATAATCACCCACCAACAAACAGCACACCCCTCTCTCTTATACACATCTCCGAGCC
>WGCR01000092.1 GCA_015493675.1 Anaerolineae bacterium | reverse complement strand
GGATGCCATCCTCCCCCACCTGCAGCAGGCGCAGACCATCACCTTCGATGTGGAGACAACGGGCGTCGACAAACAGCGGGCGGACCTGGTGGGCCTGGCACTGGGCTGGGGCGAAGGCCCGGACGCCAACGTCTACATCCCCATCAGCCACACCGATGGCGAGCAGCTCCCACTAGCGCTGATTCAGAAGAAAATCAGGCCGATACTGGCCGATGAGCGCAAGGACAAGCTCGCGCATAACGCCAAATTCGATCTCATTGTCTGCCGACGCCACGGGCTGCCCCTCGCGGGCCGCTTTATCGATACCATGATCGGCGAATTTCTACTGGATCCGGGTAGCCGCAGCCTGGGATTGAAAGCGCTGGCCATCAAATATCTGGGCATCGAGATGACGCCCATCGTCGATCTCATCGGCAAGGGACGCAATCAGACCACCATGGATATGGTGGCCATTGGGCGCGTCGCCGATTACGCTGCCGCCGATGTGGATATGACCTGGCGCATCTGGGAAAAAATCAGGCCGCAACTGGAGAAAACAGGCTTGATCAAACTGTTCTGGGATCTGGAGATGCCGCTGATTCCGGTGCTGGCCGACATGGAGATGCACGGCGTCTTGCTGGACGCTGCTTATCTCAACAAAATGGCCGGAGAATTAAGAGAACGACTGGCGCAGTTGGCGGGCGAAATCTATGATTATGTGGGGTACGAATTCAATCTCAATTCCACCCAGCAACTCTCCGACGCCCTGTTCGGCACATTGGGACTGCCAGCGAAAGGATTGAAGAAAACCAAGAGCGGGCATTATTCCACCGCGGCATCGGTGCTGGAGAGTATGCGCGGAGCGCATCCTGTCATCGATCTGCTGCTGGAATATCGGCAGCTCACCAAACTGCTGAGCACTTATATCGAGGCGCTACCCCGGATGATCAACCCGGAGACCGGGCGGATTCACACTTCTTTCGACCAGACAGGGGCGGAAACCGGGCGCATCTCCTCCAACAATCCCAATCTTCAGAACATTCCTGTTCGTTCAGAACTGGGTAGACGCATTCGCAAGGCCTTCATCGCTCCGCCCCAACACTATCTGCTGGCCGTGGATTATTCCCAGGTGGAGCTGCGCATCCTGGCCCACATCTCGGGGGATGAGCGAATGCTGGCGGCTTTCGCCCAGGGGCTGGACATCCACGCGGCCACGGCCAGCCTGGTGTATGGCGTCCCCATCGACGAGGTGACATCCCAGCAGCGTTCTGTGGCCAAGATGATGAATTTCGCCACCTCGTACGGCGTGAGTCCGTATGGGCTCTCCACCCGGGCGGGAATCAGCATGGAGGAGGCCCGTCATTTCATGGACACCTACTTCGCCACTTATCCGGGCGTCAAGCGCTATCTCGAAGAGACCATCGCCCGGGCCAGGGCGCAGGGGTATGTGGAGACGCTGCTGGGCCGCCGCCGTTATTTCCCGGTTCTGACATCGACGGCGCGGGTGTCTCAGCAGGCCCGGGCCGCAGCCGAACGGGCGGCCATCAACTTCCCCATTCAGGGCTCGGCGGCCGATATCCTCAAGATCGCCATGCGCGAAGTGCATCGCAAGCTGCGCGAGCAGGGCTTCGCCGCCCGCATGATCTTGCAGGTGCACGACGAGCTGGTGCTGGAGACCCCCATCGCCGAGATGGCGCACGTGGTTCCGCTGGTGGTGGAGACCATGGAAGCGGCCTACGAGCTGAAAGCGCCGCTGCGGGCCGATCCCGAATTCGGGGAAAACTGGTATGAGATGAAGCCGTGGAAGCTTGTGTGATATACTAGACATTATTGGTAATAACTCACTACGAGGCGGACTCTCCGATTTTTGCTCAATCATGCCCGAATCAATGATTAATGAGTGATGATTAAAGTGAAAACCACGCTGATCTGGCCTTTAATCATTGTTCATTAATCATTGACCTTTGTCAGTATTAGCACGATGCCAGGCGTGGAAAAAGGCCTTCTTATTTCGTAACTGCTAACGTATGCCAGTTGGTTGTCTTTTCCCACTCAAACCTGACAGGTTCTCGTAACGTTGCAATGAAGCGTGCAAGGC
>WGCR01000091.1 GCA_015493675.1 Anaerolineae bacterium | reverse complement strand
TTTTCCCGCTAACGATAAATCCTGACAGGGAAATGACGCCCAAGCCAAAACCGCCCCGGCAGGAAGATCGTCGATGGTTAGATCAAAAACGTTGCGCTCGATGAGTTCATTGCCCGGAGGGAAATTTCGACGATATGCTTTGGCCTTCTTTGCATCGAAATCGTTGGCCATGAGACACTGCCAAGCCGCGCCCAGACCGATATTGGCCATGCCGCCGCCTGCAAAGAAATCATAAAATCCTAATCGGTTCATCTCACTGCTCATTTCAATTCGACGTCGTCTAAAAAATGGGTGATGCGTTTAGCCAGAGCAGTTTCATCCCTGGTTTCGCACTCCCAAATAACAAGAACATCCCAACCCAAAGCTTTCAGCTTTTCCAGGTTGAGCTTATCCCTTTCTTTATTGCGGTTCAGTTTTTTTGTCCAGTATGCTTGATTTGTCTTAGGGATTTTTCTGCCAGCAGGACAATCATGTCCGTGCCAAAAACAACCATGAACGAAGATAATTTTCTTTCGGCCAGGAAAAACAAGATCTGGCTTGCCAGGCAGGTCTTTACGATGTAAACGATAACGGTATCCCAGATGATGGGCCAAACGACGCACGCGCATTTCAGGTTTCGTATCTTCACTGTGAACCTGGCGCATTGTGTAGCGCCGCTGCTCGGGCGTCAAAGGATCAGTGCGGCTAGTCATCTGAGGATGGGGGGGGTGAATCGGCTGCGATTTTGAGGATGACGGGCATACGGCGGGGACGGGTGCGTCGGGCCCGGGCGAATGCGCCTTCTGCCGTATCCGCCACCGCGGCCACGCGTCCCTCCACCAGCGCAATGTAACGTCCGGCATAAGGATGCAGATCGATGTCCAGCCATTGCGGGCCTTTGGGGCGCTGTTTCATACCCCCATTGTACCGCCAAAACGGGCATTTTACCAGACCTCCGGAAGGCAGGCGGACGCCCGCCTCCCGAAGCGTAGATTCACGCCTCTGCCAGGATCTCACCATGAGCAGGTTCGAATCGGGCTGTGAAATGACGCAGCACCGGCGGCTCCTCCACCATGCGCACGCCGCGGATGCGGGGGCTTATCTCCCTGATGTAGCCCAACACCTCGGCCAGATAATCCACGTGGCTCTGGGTGTACATGCGCCGCGGAAAGGCCATCCGCACCAGATCCATGTCGGCGGGCTTCTCGCTGCCATCCGGCTGCCGCCCGAACATGACGGTGCCGATCTCCGCCGAGCGGATGCCGCCCTCGATGTACAACGCCAGCGACAACGCCCAGCCAGGATATTCATTCCAGGGAATATGGGGCAGCATGGCGCGGGCGTCGATGTAAACTGCATGCCCGCCGGTGGGTTCGATGAAAGGAATGCCATCCTCCTTCATGCGTTCGCCCAGATATTCGATGGATCGGATGCGGTAGCGCAAATAGTCAGGGTCTAACGCCTCCTCCAGGCCCACTGCAATCGCTTCCAGATCATAGCCGGCCAGACCGCCATAAGTGGGAAAGCCCTCACCCAAGATCTCCATATTCTTGCATTTCATGGCCAATTCGTCATCATTCATGGCCAAAAATCCACCGATATTGGCCAAACCGTCTTTTTTGGCGCTCATGGTAGCCCCGTCAGCGTAGCTGAACATCTCCTGGGCGATCTCCATGGGCGACTTATCTGCATACCCCTCCTCGCGCATTTTGATAAACCAGGAATTTTCGGCAAATCGGCAGGCGTCGATGAAAAATGGCGCGCCGTGACTGTGCGCGATCTCGCTGACGGCCCGGATGTTGGCCATGCTCACCGGCTGGCCGCCGCCCGAATTGTTGGTGACCGTCACCATCACCATGGGGATTTTGCCCGGATTTTCCGCCAACGCCCGCTCCAGCTTCTCCAAATCCACATTGCCTTTGAATGGATGATATACCCTGGGTTGATGCGCCTCGGGAATAGGAATATCCAGGCCGATAGCGCCGCGATATTCGACATTGGCGCGGGTGGTGTCGAAATGGGTGTTGTTGGGCACGATGTCACCCGGCTTCAGCGCAGAGCCGAACAGGATTCGCTCTGCCGCCCGGCCCTGATGCGTGGGCATCACATGCTTGAACCCGGTAATTTTCTTGACCGCCGCCTCGAATTTATAAAAAGATCGGGCTCCGGCGTACGACTCATCCCCCAGCATCATCCCGGCCCACTGCCGGGAGGACATGGCGCCTGTGCCCGAATCAGTCAGCAAATCAATGAGCACATCTTCCGCCTTGAGCAAAAAAGGATTGTATCCCGCCCGGCGAATAGCCGCCAGTCGCTGCTCGCGGGTGGTGTGGCGAATGGGCTCCACCGTTTTCACGCGGAAGGGTTCGATAATGGCGTTGAATTGCATGAGACATGGCTCCTTGTCTGATTTTGATGCGAGAGAAGATGAACGCCTCCGAAATGACAGATTGCGGACGCGCAAAAATGCCGCTGCAATAAGCTTGCAGAAGCCTTGCGACTATTGTATGCTTCATTTCCCCAAAACGCAATTGCGAATGCAGGTCGAATGAATTCAGGCTATTGAGAATTTCGTTCTGGAAGCGGACCTGCGCCCGCGAGCCTGGTTCTCAACTCATTTTGGACGCACCTTTTGCATCCTTATCGACATGCAGCCACTCATCGCCCCCGTCATCTCATGACTCAAAAAGTTCTTGTCACGTTGCGCAAACAAAGCTGGGAGGTGGCGCCAGGACAGACTGCCCGCCAGATTCTGGCAGCGCTCGATCTGGACCCTGAGCGATTTCTACTCATCCGTAATGGTGAGATTGTGCAGGATGATGTGCGGCTAGAGGCGGGCGATCATCTCAAACTCGCGGCCATCATCTCCGGCGGCGATCACGAAAGATAGACATCAGGGGTGAGCTGGGCAAAATCGGGCCCGCGGTCGATCTCCCAGGGATAGATGATCCAGCGATCGGTGATAGCCCCGTAAAAATCGGGATGACGGTCGGGAAACCGGGAGCGACCGGGCTTGTAGTGCAGCACACAGGTGGCGGGAACGCCGCCCGCCGCCTCGACGCGTCCCCGCACGGTGTTGATGGTGCGTCCGCTGTCCCACACATCATCCACGATCAGCACCCGCCGCCCGCGCAGCAACACATCGCTGGGGAATTGCAAAAAGGTGGGCCAGGCCAACTCACTGATGTCGGGTGAGGCCGGAAACTCCACCGCAGCGATCAGCACATCGCGAATATCCAGAGCCTCGGCCAGAATGCCGCCCAAAATAATGCCGCCGCGGGTGATAATGAGCAGGGCGTCGAATTGCCCTGCAATCTGAGGCAGCAGCACATCAACCAGAACGTCTATATCCTGCCAGGAAAGCGCTTCGCGTTCCATCTTCCGTCCCATTACTTCCAGCGACCGGTTTTGATGGCGACAATCAGCTTGTTCTTCAGGGCGGTGAGCTTCTTGTCCTCATCATAATGGCGGGCGACTTCATCCAGATCTGCCAGATGCTGTTGCAGTTCGGCGTCGCCGCGGTCATCGCGGCGGGCCTGCTTGTACAACTCGATGGCCTGATCATGCTCTCCCTTCAGCCATGCAGTCAGCGCCAGATTATAGCGGGCCCGCAGATAAGAGACGTCCTTGGTCAGACAAGTCTCCAATTCCTGCTCGGCCTCCTGCAACTCGCCTCGCAGGATGTCGATATAGCCCATGTTGTTGTAGACATCGCCCCGATCGGGATCCAGATCGAGGATGCGGGCGAAGGCGTCGCGGGCGTCTTCCAGGCGATCCGCCTCGTAATAGAGATATCCCAGGGCGACGAAAGCATTTTCATTCTCTGCGCCCGCGGCCAGCGCCTTTTCCAGCGTCTCGACGGCCAGATCATTCTTGCCTGCACGGTAATAATTGAATCCCAATGCCGACAGATAATCAGGATCATCAGGCGTGGCTGCCGCCGCCACGCGCAGATTCTCCTCCGCCTGGGGCAAAAGCCCCTGATCGGATTGCAGCACGCCCAACTGATACCGGGATACGGGGTCTTTCGGGTCCAGCTCGATGGCCCGTTTGAACGCCCGCATCGCATCGCGAGGCTGATCCAGCGACAGATAAGTCATGCCCAGCGCCGTTTGCACTTGTGCGGTTTGCGGCAAATCGGGCGCCAGGCGGCGCAGCGCCTTGCGAGCGGCCCGGGGGTCCTGCTCCACCTGTGAAGCGATAGCTTTGAGTTGCGAAAGAGATGTGTCAGTCATGATTTTCCTCGGTGTGATTGTTGGGAGCGGATGGCCGCACGTCATAGACGCCGCGACGATCGTTCATGCGAATGGTAATGACATCCCAGAACATGCGCCAGGTGTCTTTCATGGGATCGACGCGGCTGTCTTCGTCGAAATACCAGTTGATGGGAACTTCCACCACTTTCTTGCCCCGTTTGAGGGCAATGTAAAGCGCTTCCACATCAAAAGTCCAACCGGTAATCGTCTGATAATCGAAAATCTCGCGGGCCGTTTCCCGTTTGAACATCTTGAACCCGGCCTGGGTGTCATGAAAACCGGGCACAGCCAACGTGCGAACAATGAAATTGAACACCCGTCCCATCAGGTGCCGATAGCCCGGTTCATCAAAGCGATGGGCGCCGGGCGCTTCGCGGCTGCCGATGGCCACATCATAATCTTGCAGTTGCGGCGGCAGAAATTTCTCCACCTCGGCGATGGGCATGGAAAGATCGGAATCACAGATGAAGAGATACGCTCCAGCCCCCTCATAAACGCCCGCCTTGACCGCTGCGCCCTTGCCTTTGTCGCTGTGGATGACGCGGATGGCGGGGTGTGCGCGGGCGAAGCCTTCCGCCACCTCGGTGGTGCGATCAGTGCTGCCATTTTCCACGATGATGATCTCCACGCCATAAGGAACGCTCTGCCGCCAGGCAAGGATTTTCTCCATGGAGCCGGGCAGCCGCTGCTCCTCATTGTAGGCGGGAATGATGATGCTCAACAGCGGCTGTTGAGAGGTGGGAGAGGGGGTGTGGTCAATACTCATGAAAGTAAAACGGGGAGGGATATGAGAATAGCGGTCAAGGCGCCGGTGCTGGTGGCGAGAAAATTAACCGCATCATTGTTCATCCAGGAAAAACCGCGGACGATTCGGGTGGGGTGGCCGCACGAATGGACGGCGTGCTCGGTTGCTGTTTGACAACGTTCGCAATAATACAACCGCTGCAGCGTCGCGCCCAAAAATGAATCGATCAATGAGCCTATAAAACCGGCAAATGGCAGAACCAGCAGCAAAAACCAGTCCTGCAGAAACCACTGACCGCTGGTGATCAGCGATGCCGCCTGGATCAATCCAAAGATCATCAGGCCCATGAAAGCGCCGCCCGCCAGACTGGCTGCCAGGCCCGCAACGGTGACGCCGCCGGAAACGCCCGGCTGGATGAATCGTCCGCTGGTGATCAGTCGGGGTTGCTGCCCGGAGAGCGTGCCCAATTCGGTGGCCCAGGTGTCGGCCGTGGCAGCCGCCAATGAGCCGAAGTAAGCCAGAGTCAGGTAAGGATACCATGGAGAATCATGGCCCCGAAAACCGACCGCCAGAGCTGTCAGCAGGGCGACGCCGCCATTGGCCAGCGTTTGCGTAAAATCGCGAGGGCCGTCTTTTCCGAAATCCGCGATGGCGCGGGCCTTGCGGGCGTTGGTCAGGCGGGAAAGCAGGCTGCTGGAAACGAAAAAGAGAATGAGCGCCGCCGCCCAAACCAGGCCGCCGAATCCAAATACCAGCCCGCCGATGAGCATCGCTCCCAGCGCACCGCCGGGCGTCAATGCTTTGCTGCGCCAGCCCGCCAGCCCGACCAGGCCCGCCAACAGAAACCCGGCCGCCAGCATGACCGCAGAACCGGGGGAGGGCATCGCCGTTCAGCCCCCCACAGCCAGCGTCATGAGATTGGCGGCAATGAAAAGGACGACGATCTGCAAAATGACGGAGAGGCTCCAAAGCAGATAACTGAGGTTGCGCTGATACTCGTAAAGTGCAAAGCCGATAGCTGCGTTGAGAAACCCAATCAGCAAAGAGATGCCGGGAAGCAAAAAGATGGATCGACGGGGACTGAGCAAATCGGGAGCGCCCGCCGTGTTGAAATGCAGGGCGATGGTGTCCGGAAGCTGGGGATAACGCCAGGCAACGTAACTCAACGCCAGCCATCCCAACCACAGACCGCCCAGGAGCAGCGCCTGCGCCAGTCGATCGTGCAGCAGCCAGTGTTGTCGCCAGGGGGCGAGATAGATGACCGGTTTCAGTTTGCGGGCAGGCCCGAATGCCCGCCGCTGCTCATAAGCCGCCACAAAATCATCAGGACGCTCGGGCGAGACAAGATAAATCTCTTCATCGGTGACAATGGCCAGACACTCCGCAGGCGGCTGGAGGGCATAACTGAAAACGCGTTTTTCGGCATCGACCTGCACCCACTGCAGGGGCCAGCGATGCCAGGCCGGGCGCAATGTCACCTCCGCCGGACGCACATCCCGGATATCGGGCAGAGGGATGATGACTTCTTCGCCATGCCAGTGGATGTGAATCGCATCGCGCTGGACCCAATACGCCAGACTGTGCAGGGACCAAAGTCGGAAGATCAGCAGCGTCGCGGCCCCCAGCAACAGCAACAACACACTGCCCAATATCGCTACGCCCGGGCCTGGTGAGCGCTTGCTGATGCCGATGGCTGTCAGGATGGCAACCGCGAACAGGGCCAGGGCGGCGAGCCCGGTCCAAAGTCTGTCTCGGGAAAAGCGGGAGCGAAAAGTCATGGAAATTGCTAATGGTTGAGGGGCTGCGAAAACCAGCCGCGCAGGGCGTCGAGGAAGCGATCGTGAGTCATATCCAGGCTGAGCGGCGTGACGGAGACAAAGCCATGCGCCAGGGAATGCACATCCGCACCCGGTTCAAGCACGCTGCTGGGCGGCCCGCCGCCAATCCAATAGTAGGGTTTGCCGGCCGGATCATGGCGAATCACCAGTTCATCGTGATAACGCCGCTGTCCCAACCGGGTGACCTCGTAGCCCTTGATCTGCCCTTCGGGCAGGTTGGGAACATTGATATTGAGCAAAGCGCCCGCGGGCATGCCGCCATTTTGCAGAAGCATTTGCGCGAGATAGGCGGCGGCCCGGGCCGCTGTCTGCCAGTGATAAGGCTCGCCCTCATCGATGGAAACGGCCATGGCGGGATAGCCATGAATCGCCCCCTCCATGGCCGCAGCCACCGTCCCCGAGTAGGTGATGTCATCGCCCAGGTTGGGGCGGTTGTTGATGCCTGAGATCACAACATCGATGGGGTACTGAATCAGTCCCATGGCGGCCAGGGCCACGCAGTCGGAAGGAGCGCCATCTGTGGTCATGGCTTCGCTGCCATCGGCCAGGGTTACAGACCAGACTCGCAGCGGCTTGTGCATGGTTTTATTGTGCCCGGTCACCGACCAGTTGCGATGCGGAGCCAGGATGGAGACGTCGCCGATCTCGCGCAGGGCCTGAGCCAAAGCCAGCAGGCCGGGAGAATTCACGCCGTCGTCGTTGGTGATGAGAAAATGGGGCATTGGGCGGTGTTCAGTGTTCAGTAAGTCAGTGTTCAGTGAGCAGTGAGCCGGATTTTCACGTCATCCGCCCGTGAAATTCGCCGCTGATAATGCAGATACGGCAGATTTCCGCGGATTCTTCGGATTGAAGAAGGATTTTTGGCTCTTTTGGATTTCAGGGGGGTGACTGCTTTTTGACCTCCGGGAGGTGGACGGGTAGCTTTTGGCTTGACCAGGCGGTTTTCGTCCACCTCCCGGAGGTCGGAACACCTCACCAAATCCGGTTCCGGATTTTTTCTGCGAAAATCCGCGCTGATCCGGTTTTTCAGCGTCATCCGCGGCGAATCGAAAGGCGAGCGATATGAAAACGCCTGGAAATTTGCGAGAAGTTCGTAACAGGCTACAAAGATTCATGTTCCAGCCCATTTTGGCAAAAGCGCGACACGCTTGGGATCATCGAGATCGAGTAAGCCGCTTTCCTGTCCGCGCGGCTTCGGGCCTTTACCCTCTTTGTGGATGACGAAGATGCGGATGAGCGGGCTCTCGGATTTGTTGCCGGCGGCGTCGTAGGCCACGGCTTTGATGGTGTGCGTCTCGGTGTAGCCCTTGCTGTCGTAGATAATGCCAAAGCCGTTATCCAGCGTGAGGATAATGCGGCTGGGGTCTTGCGGATCGGTGGTCACCGTACTGATCACCTTTTCCTGCATCGTCACCGTGCCATCGGGATTGGTGATGGGCTCGGTGGCGACGATGGGCGGCATGTCCAGCGAAGGAACTGTATCCGACATGGTAATCGTCCATTTAGCCCCATAGGGAGCCACGGTGGTGGTGATGAGAGGGCTGTCATCCAGATAGAACACCACGCGATCCATGGACCAGTCATCGGTAGCCAGGGCGTTGATATTCACCCATTCGGCATCTTCCATTACATACACCTTGCCATTCTCGGGCGTGGTGAGATGGATGGTGGGCGGGGTGTTATCCACTGTGAGGGGAATCGCCACCTGACGCACATTGCCGCTGTTTTCGACGACAGAAAGACGCAGGGTGTAGGGGCCGTTGAGGCCCGTGGTGTCCCAATACTCCAGCACGCCCTTATCTACCTGATTGTAGTGATCTGGCCCGATCTGCTGCCAGTTCTGGGGTTGCAGCCCCTGACCGAAATGAAGCTGATAGAGGCGAAAATCGCTGCTGCGGGCGTTGCCCCATATCTCTACTCGCCCCCTGGTGTAACTGAAAGGCGCAGGTCTGGCAATGGCCACTTCTTCATTAGAGAAAACCGGACCGAAGGTGTCATCATACTCGGTGGGAGGCAGCTCGATCTTGCCCAATTCAGCCTGTTCTTTGGCCCAATCCTGGGCGACCGGCGGAAAGACGGGATAGACGCGGCGTTCGATGAGATCGGGCGGAGTGTAGGGCGTCGCCAGCTTGCCATTGAGCTTGTTGATC
>WGCR01000090.1 GCA_015493675.1 Anaerolineae bacterium | reverse complement strand
GCAGCGAGGACCTCCCCCTCTCCTTCGCCCAGCAGCGCCTCTGGTTCATCGATCACCTGGAGCCGGGCGCGCCTCTATACAACATCGCTTCCGCTGTGCGCATGATCGGCAAGCTGGACATCGCTGCGTTGGAAACCGCATTCAACGACATTATCGCCCGGCATGAAGTCCTGCGCACCACCTTCCACACGGTCAACGGCAAGCCTCGACAGATCATCCATCTCCGGGCGTCTCTGCGCATTCAGATGGTGGACTTGTGCTCGCTGCCCGAGGAGGAGCGGGATGCTGAGACTCAGCGCCGCGCTCGTCTCTCTGCCCAGCAGCCCTTCGATCTCGCCCGTGGCCCGCTCATCCGTGTGACGATCTTCTGCCTGAACGAAACAGAACATCTTGCGGTCATCGTAACGCATCACATCATCTCCGATGGCTGGTCCATGGGCGTGTTGGAGCGGGAACTGGCGCACTGTTACTACGCCCGTCTTCAGGGCCGCGATCCCGGACTGCCGCCCCTGCCCATCCAATACGCAGATTTTGCGGCTTGGCAGCGACAATGGCTGGAGAGCAAAGAAGCCCAGTCGCAGCTCGATTACTGGAAACAGGCGCTCGCGCCTTATCCCACCTATCTCGCTCTGCCCACCGATCATCCCCGGCCCTCCGTGCAGACTTATCATGGCGCCCAGGTGCGTTTTAATCTGGATACAGTTCTGACTGCCCGGCTGGAGAAGTTGGCCAGCGTCGCCGGCGGCACCCTGTTCATGGCCCTGTTGGCCGGATTCCACGCGCTGCTCCATCGCTACTCGGGGCAGGATAGCATCAATGTGGGCATCCCTCACGCCAACCGCTCCCGCTCCGAACTGGAGGCCCTCATTGGCTTCTTCGTGAACACGCTGGTCATCCGGGCTGATTTTCACGACGACCCCACCTTCGAACAACTGCTGGAGCAAATCCAGCGCACGGCTGTGGACGCCTACGCCCATCAGGACGCGCCTTTCGAACTGGTGGTGGACGCGGTGCATCCTGAGCGGGATCCCAGCTATTCACCCCTGTTCCAGGTGATGTTCGCCTACCTGGAAGACCCTCCGGAGGGCATTCAGCTCCCCGGATTTGAGCTTGCCCCCTTCTCGCTGGATATGGGTATCGCCAAGTTCGATCTGACGCTTTCGGCTGTCAAACGACACAATGAAGTGCGGGCCGTGCTGGAATACAACACCGACCTTTTCGATGCCGAGACCATCCATCGCTTCATCCGGCACTACCGGTTCCTGCTGGATCGGGCCGCGGCGACTCCCCGCCTGCGGGTCAGGGAGATCGACATCCTGACCCCGGAAGAGCGGCGGATGATCCTGGAGACGTGGAACGCCACCAGCCGTGCATACGAGCGGGAGAGCGCGATTCCCGGGCGCTTCGCGAGACAGGCCGCGGCTACGCCGGAGACGCCCGCCGTGGTCTTCGAGGGACGAACGCTGAGCTATGCCGAGCTGGATGCGCTGTCGAATCAGGTGGCGCACGGGTTGATGGCCCGCGGCGTGCAAGCGGAGAGCCGGGTGGGGGTGTTTATGGAGCGCTCGGCGGATGTCGTGGTGGCAGTGCTGGGCATTCTCAAAGCGGGCGCGTCCTACGCACCGCTGGACCCGGCCTATCCGGCGGAGCGGCTGCGGTACATGATCGAAGATGCAGGCATGGCGCTGGTGATTCGCGATCCGGATATGTTGATGGACGCGAAGGAACTGGGCGTCGATCCGGCGGTCATCACCGATCTGGACGCTTTGCGCCAGGGACAACCCGACAGCCCGCCCCAGGTGCGGCTGTATGCCGAGAATACAGCGTACATCATCTACACCTCGGGCAGCACCGGCAAGCCCAAAGGCGTGGCGGTCGCCCATCGCGGGGTCATCAATATCCTGACAGAGTTCCACCGGCGGCAGCGCGTGCAGCCGGGCGAGCGCAGCAGTTGGTGGACGAGTCTCAACTTCGATGTTTCAGTGTGGGAAATTTTCTTGCCCTTGCTTTTTGGCGGGACATTGGTCGTTCCCCGCGAAGAAGTGCGCATCGACACGCCTCGTTTCCTGGCATGGCTGGCGGAACAAGGCATCGAGAGCGCCTATTTGCCGCCTTTCATGGTGCAGCCGCTGCTGGATTCTTTACAGGACGGGGGGCGTCTGCGTCTGCGGCGTTTGCTGGTGGGGGTGGAGCCGATTCCGGAGGAGACGCTCATAGCGATCAAGCGCCTTATGCCTGCGTTGCAGATTCTGAACGGTTACGGGCCCACGGAGACGACCATTTGCTGTACGTTGTACGAAGTCAAAGGGGAGCAGATGATCCATCGCACGACGCCCATTGGCAAGCCCTATCAGAATGTGGCGATCTACCTGCTGGATGAGCAGATGCAGCCGGCGCCGGTGGGCGTGCCGGGCGAAGTTTACATCGGGGGCGATGGCGTGGCCCGCGGTTATCATGAACGCGCCGGTCTCACCGCGGAGCGATTTCTCCCCGATCCGTTTGCTGCGGGCCGGGTGTACCGGACGGGCGATCTGGCGCGGTGGTTGCCGGATGGCAATCTCATGTTCCTGGGCCGGGTGGACTACCAGGTCAAGGTGCGAGGATTCCGCATCGAGCTGGGCGAGATCGAACGAATCATGGAGGCGTATGACGCCATCAATGAGGCTGTGGTCGTTGTTCGGGAGGATACGCCCGGCGTCAAGCGCATCGTCGGGTACTTCACCTGGCGGGGCGACGCCCCTCCCGAAGCCAGGGAACTGCGAGATTTTTTGGGGCGCACATTGCCCAATTACATGATTCCCGGCGCCTTCGTGGCTCTGGATGCGTTTCCCCGCACGCCCAATGATAAAATTGACCGCAAGGCTTTACCCAGACCGCTTTATCACAGACCGGACGATGAGGTCGCGTTCCGCGCTCCCGCATCCAGTGGCGAGGAAACGCTCGCCCGCATCTGGGCTGAGCTCCTGGGCCTGCAAGAAGTGGGTGTGGACGATGATTTCTTCGAGTTGGGCGGCGATTCCATCCTGGCCATCCAGATGATCAGCCGGGCAGCAGACGCGGGCCTGATCATCACAGTCAAGCAGCTTTTTCAATATCCCACCATCGCCGGGCTGGCCTCGGTGGCAAAACGGGGGGAGGCTGTGAAAGCGGAGCAGGGCGAGGTGAGGGGAGAAGCGCCCCTGACGCCCATCCAGCGCTGGTTTTTCCAGCAGCAATTCCCTCATCCCGAGCATTGGAACCAGGCGGTGCTGCTGGATGTGGGGCAGCCGCTGGACTCGAACCTGCTGCAGGAGGCCGTGGCTGCATTGGTGCGCCACCACGACGCGCTGCGGCTGCGCTTCCGCCGGGATGAAGAAGGCAACTGGATTCAGGTCAACGCCAGCATCGCAG
>WGCR01000089.1 GCA_015493675.1 Anaerolineae bacterium | reverse complement strand
GGAGACGGGCCTGCTGTCGGGCGTCATCGGCAACACCTACTCGGGCGCTTCGCTGGTGGGACTGACCGCGGTGCTGGATGAAGCCCAACCGGGCGACCGCATTCTGGTCGTCTCCTTTGGCTCGGGCGCGGGCAGCGATGCGTTTTCGCTGAAAGTCACCAACAAGATCGAAGAGCGTCGTCATCTCGCCCCTACCACACAGCAATACATCGATCGGCGGATAGTGATTGACTATGCGACATATTTACGCTACCGCGGCAAAATCAAAATGAAGTGATCGAATCTCACGCAAAGACGCTAAGTTTTTCTTTACTTTTTCTTTTGCGCCTTGGCGACTTTGCGTGAGACTATTTTTGCAAGACAATGAGGACATTTTCTATGCGAGACGTCGCAATCGTAGGCATTGGACAAACGCCCGTGGGCGAGCTGTGGAATAAATCCCTGCGCCATCTGGGCCATGACGCGATTCAGGCTGCCATGGCGGATGCGGGCATCGAAACGGCTGATGCGCTCTATGTGGGCAATATGCTTTCGGGCGAACTCAGCGGCCAGGAGCATCTGGCCACCCTTATCGCAGATTTTTCGGGCCTGCGCGGCATCGAGGCGGCCAAAATCGAGGCGGCCTGTGCGTCGGGCGCAGCCGCGATGCGCATAGGCGTGCTGGCCATCGCCAGCGGCATGATGGATACGGTCATCGTGGCCGGGGTGGAGAAGATGACTGACACCCTGCCCGCGGAGACCACCGCGGGCCTGGCCATGGCTGCGGATCAGGACTATGAGGCCGCGGAGGGCGCGACCTTCGTGGCTCTCAACGCCATGATCATGCGGCGCTACATGTACGAATTTGGCGTAGCCAAGGCCGATTTTGCTCCCTTCCCGGTCATCGCCCACGAAAACGCCATGGGCAACCCCAACGCCATGTTTCATCTGCGGCTCACGTCCGAACGCTATGCGAAAGCTCCTGCCGTCGCCCCTCCTATCAACATCATGGATAGCTCCCCCATCTGCGATGGAGCGGCCGCGGTGGTGCTGATGCCCTACGAGCAGGCCCGGGAGTTCGGTCAGGGGCATCGTCTGGTGCAGGTGGCCGCCAGCGTCTCCGCCACCGACACCCTGGCCGTGCATGATCGCCGCGACCCGCTGTGGCTGGAAGCAGCGTATCTCTCCAGCCACAAGGCCTACACACTGGCGGGCGTCACGCCCGACGACATCGACTTCTTCGAGCTGCACGACGCTTTCAGCATCATGGCGGCGCTATCGCTGGAGGCCAGCGGCTTTGCGCCCCGGGGCAAGGCCCTGGACCTGGCCGCGTCAGGCGCGCTGGCCCGGGACGGACGCCTGCCCATCAACACCATGGGCGGTCTCAAGGCCAGGGGGCATCCGGTGGGTGCGACGGGCGTGTATCAGATCGTGGAAGCGGTGATGCAATTGCGGGGCGAGGCGGGCGCGAACCAGCTCGATCACGCGCACATCGCCATGACGCAAAATATCGGCGGCTCGGGCGCCACCATCCTCAGTCACATTCTGACGGGCGAGGAATAGCCGCGCGATTGCCCCGCCCGCAGCGCGGCCAAAAATCCGGCAATAGTGGCGTCGCCGACGCCGGTGGCTTCCACCTCCCCCCGAAAGGTGGAAGCCCAGCAGGTCGGAATCACCCAGGCGGCCGCCAGCGCCGGGCGCATGGAAACCTGTTGCGGGCCGCGAAACCAGCCGCATCACACATCCGGGCGGGCGCAAAACCACAACCAACCTACTGAAAAGGCGAAGGGAAGGGAATCTCAACCTGCAAGGTCAGCCCCTCCTCCTGCGACGATTCGATGTGCATGTCCCCGCCCAGGAGTGCGGCCCGTTCGCTGATGCCAACCAGACCGAAATGCTTTTGCGCCGAAAATTCCGCCAGATCCGCGGGGGCGCGCACGCCGCGGCCATCATCCGAGATGCGAACCAACAGGTTGTTTGACACCGTGCGCAACAAGAGTAGCTGCACGTTCCGGGCGCGGGCATGTTTGTGCACATTGTTCAGCGCCTCCTGGATAATCCGAAAGACAGAAAGCTCCATCAGTTCCGGCAGCCGTCCCAGGGTGTCATCGATTTCAAGCTGAACGGCGATGCCCGTGCGCGTTTCCCACTCCCGAGCAAAGGAAGGGATGGCGGAGGAGAGCCCGTGGTTGTCAATGGTGGGCGGGCGCAGGTCGCGGCACACCTGACGCAAATCGCCAATTACCTCGCGGATGGCATCGCGCACGCTGTGCAACTCCTGGCGATGCTGCGGAGGTGCGGTATTGCTTTCCGCTTCCTCCAGGCGATAATTGACGCTCAGCAAATCCTGGATCACCGAATCATGCAGCTCCCGCGCCAGCGCCTTGCGCTCTGCCTCCCGCTCCGTCAGCAGCCGCCGTTGCGCATTTTGCAGGGCAAGATTGAGGCGATCCATGGCCCGCACCTGCTCGCTCAGCCTCTCCACCAGTTGCCGATTGAGCGTATCGCTGACCTCCAACGATTCGTGCAATTGCGCCTGCTGGCTGAAAAGCTCCTCTGTCTGTTGCTGGGCCTTATGAAAATTCTCCAACGCCCAGATCACCGGCGTCACCTGCTCTCGATGCGGGGAGCCCACGATGCGTTCAACCACATCCTTGGGCGTGCAATCAGCGGTGCGCCAGTCGGCCGCTAACCGCCCGTTGTAGAGCACCAATATCCTGTCTGTGGCCCGAAACAGATGCTTGATGTCTTCGCTGCAAATGATGATGCCCATCCCCTCCTGGGCTTTTTGACGAAGGTGTTGCAGCAACATTTCCTGGCGAGAAAAGCTGAGACTGGAGAGCATGTCGTCAATCAGCAAAAGCCTGGCGGGCTGGCTAAAAGCCCGCATCAACGAAATCAACTGGTGCTGC
>WGCR01000088.1 GCA_015493675.1 Anaerolineae bacterium | reverse complement strand
AAGCTCATGATCATGCGCTACGCGCCCAGGCCGAGTTGCAAAACTTTCGCCGCCGCAAGGAGCGGGAGGTCAACGAGCGCATCGCCCTGGCCAATGAAAGCCTGATCCTGGAGCTGCTGCCGGTGTTGGACGACTTCGAGCGGGCCTTCGAGGCCATCCCCGACGAAGTGCGGGAGGAGCACGCTGCCTGGATCGACGGCTTCGATCTCATCTACCGCAAATTGCAGAAGATACTGGAAAATCAGGGGCTGACGCCCATCGAGGCCAGTGGCGAGTTCGATCCCAATGTGCACGAGGCTGTGACCATGGTTCCCAGCGACGACGCAGCCAGCGGCGAGGTCGTGCAGGAGTTGCGCAAGGGCTACAAACTGAAGGACAAGGTGGTGCGGGCCAGCCTGGTCAGCGTCGCACAGTAACGATGTTGGGGATGGGATGTGCTGGTCAATGGGTTCGGTAGGCGCTCCGCCGCCAGCATGTCCCCCTGTGAACCATCCCTGCAATCATGCCCGCGGCTTCAGGCGCGTTGCCCCCGGGCGCAGACCCCGAAACCAAAATCGCTGATTCTGCGTATCGAAAACGGAAACCCCTTTCCCTACGACATCATCACGCATTCACAGATCACGTTTCAACCATTCACGGAGCATCATGTCTAAAATCATCGGTATCGATCTCGGTACGACCAACTCAGTCTGCGCCATCATGGAGGCAGGGGAGCCTACAGTCATCACATCGGCTGAGGGCGGACGCCTGATCCCCTCGGTTGTGGCCATCAATCCCAAAAATAACGAGCGTCTGGTGGGACAAATCGCCCGCCGCCAGGCCATCACCAATCCCGAAAACACCATCGCTTCGGTCAAACGCTTCATGGGGCGAAAATTCAATGATCCGGTGGTGCAGGAGGCGCTGCAACATGTCTCCTACAAAGTCGTCGACGCCACCAATGGCGATGTGCGGGTGGTGATGAACGGGCGAGATTATTCGCCGCCCGAGATCTCAGCCATGATCCTGCAAAAAATCAAGGCCGACGCCGAGGCCTATCTGGGCGAGCCGGTCACGCAGGCGGTGATCACTGTGCCCGCGTATTTCAACGACGCCCAGCGCCAGGCCACCAAGGATGCGGGCCGCATTGCCGGTCTGGAAGTGCTGCGCATCATCAACGAGCCCACTGCCTCGGCCCTGGCCCACGGCCTGGACAAAATCGATCAGGATTATAAAATCGCCGTCTATGATCTGGGCGGCGGCACTTTCGATATTTCGATTCTGGAGGTGAGCGAGGGCGTGTTCGAGGTGCTGAGCACCAACGGCGACACTTTCCTGGGCGGCGACGACTTCGACCGCCGCATCATCAACTGGGTGGCCGATATCTTCCAGGTAGAGCATGGCATCGACCTGCGCCAGGACCGCACTGCGCTGCAACGGCTGAAAGAAGCCGCCGAGAAGGCCAAAATCGAGCTTTCGACCGTGCTTGAGACAGAGATCAATCTGCCTTACATCACCGCCGACGCCTCGGGCCCCAAGCATCTCATTGTCACCCTCAGCCGCTCCAAGCTGGAGCAGCTCACTGAAGACCTCATCGATCGCAGCATTGGCCCGGTGAAACTGGCCATGGAAGACGCGGGCCTGTCCCCGGCGGACATCGACGACGTCATCCTGGTGGGCGGCATGACTCGTATGCCCGCGGTGCAGGAAGCCGTGCGGAATCTGTTTGGCAAAGACCCGCACAAGGGCGTGAATCCCGATGAGGTGGTGGCCGTGGGCGCGGCTATCCAGGCGGGCGTGCTGGGCGGCGATGTCAAGGACATCCTGCTGCTGGACGTGACCCCGCTGACACTCTCCATCGAGACCCTGGGCGGGATTGCCACCCCCATGATCGACCGCAACACCACCATCCCCTCCAGCAAAACGCAGCTTTTCACCACCGCGTCCGATAACCAACGCCAGGTGGAGATCGTCATCGCCCAGGGCGAACGCCCGCTGATCCGGGACAACAAAATCCTGGGCCGCTTCATCCTGGACGGCATCCCGCCGGCGCCGCGCGGCGTGCCGCAGATCGAAGTCACTTTCGACATCGACGCCAACGGCATCCTCCATGTCCACGCCCAAGACAAGAACACGGGCCGAAAACAGTCGATTCAGATCACGGCCAGCTCGGGCCTGAGCGAGGATGAAATCCAGCGGCTGGTGCAAGAAGCCGAAGCTCACAAGGCTGACGATGAACGCCGCCGCAAGCTGATCAGCGAACGCAACCGGGCCGACGCCGTGATTTTCCAGACGCAGAAAGCCATGCAAGAAGCGGACGACGCCCTGCCGGCGGAGATGACCACGGAGCTGAACGGCAAGATCGCGGCAGTCAGGGAGGCTGTCGACGGCGAGGACCCCGACGTCCTCCAGGCCGCCACCGACGCCCTGCTCACCGCCAGCCAGCAGATCGGGCAGTATCTCTATCAGAAACAGCAGGCCGAAGAGGCCGCGCAGGCTGCCGCCGAAGCCCAGGCCGAGGCCGAAACGGAACCACAGCCGGAGACAGCGCCCGAGCCCGAGACGACGCCCGAGGCTGAAGCCGAGGCAGCGCCCGAGGAGCCCGAGGTCGAGGATACGACATTCCGCGAAGCGGAGGATGAGGAGTAAGCGCTGAGCCGCAACATCCCGCCCTTCTGCCCCGTAAATAGAACGCAGACGACGCAGAAAAAGCTGATCTTCGCAGATAAAAAAGATAAAATCGTAACTGCTAAGGTTGTTTTCGCTGAACGAACCTGACAGGTTCCTCTGGATGCGATTTGGAGCCTCGCACGCTTCGTTGCTGGCCGAAAACGCCATAGCTTGTCGCCAGGGTTACGAGAACCTGTCAGGTTTGAGTGGAAAAAGACAACCTCATGGCGTCTGTTCCGTAAATAGAACGCAGATGACGCAGAAAAAACTGATCTACGCAGATAAAAACAGATAAAATCAAAACGATCTGCGAAAATCTGTGTGCATCAGATGTGT
>WGCR01000087.1 GCA_015493675.1 Anaerolineae bacterium | reverse complement strand
GTGGAGGCGTTTCTTTTTGTTGTTTTCATTGTCATCATAACTGCCGTCTTATTGTTCATTTACGCCGAGAAGCTTTACGATATTCAACTTGATATCAAGCATGACGCCCGGCGATTGCTTTCTGGTGATAATGCCGAACGCCCGACCTCGCTTTGGTTCGACAGGAATGATGTCAAGGTCTGGGTCAGAATTTTCTCTGTCCTGATGATTTTATTTGCCTTGTTGGCGATGTATCTTTTTGCCCTCGGCCAGCAGTTGGGTTGATTTCATCAGGCCCAATAAAAAAGCCCCCGCGGCTTCCCGCGAAGGCTTTCATTTTGAACCCTTGTTTTTCGATGGCTACGCCCGGATCTCCTGCCGCTGGAAAAGCACATAGCCCAAAGCGAAAAGGAGAATGGTGGCGGCAATGAGCCCGGTAAATTGCGGCCAGATCAACAGCAGGCTCTGATCCAGAGGCAGCGCCGAGCCGGGAATCGCTCCCTGGGGCAACAGCGGCAGCAACAGGCCCAATCCCACCGAACGCACTGCCGGATTCAGCAGCGCCGATAGGATCTCGCCATAGAGGAAGGTGGGAGAAAACCGGGCCAGGGTGATCTGCGTCTGGGCGTTGTGCAGCACTTCCTGGGGCAGGCCCATCCGCACCGGGCTGATGATGGCGGCCAACAGCCCTGCCAGGATATTCCAGAAGATGAGGAAGAAAAGCCAGGTGGCCAGACTGGCCATGGCTGCGGTGGCCGGTTGGCGGAAGGTGATGGAGAAGACCATGGACAGCGCCAGCCATACGCCGCCATAGAAGATGGTGGCCAGGAGGAAGATGAGCAGGCGGGCGACAGTCTCGCCGCCGGGCGCCACGCCCAACCCGATGAGTCCCAGCCCGATGATCAACAGCCAGATGACAGTGAGCACCAGGGCCAGGGTGAAAAACGCGGCCAGGAATTTGCCAAACAGCAGCGCATCTCGATAGATGGGCTGGGAGAGGATGCGCGACATGGTGCGACGGTTGAATTCACCGTTGATGGCGTCGAAGGTGAGGGAGATGGCGATGAGGGGCACCAAAATGCTCAGAAACTCCACGAAGGAGGGGATGGGGGCTTGACTGACGGTGAAAAGTTTGAGAAAAAGAAAGACATCGCGGCCAATCGTCTGCCGAATTTGCGACATCGCGGCGTAGGACGCCCCGATGGCTGTTAGCAGGATCAGCACCTCCAGGATACGCATTCGGGTGCTGGTGAGCAGATCGGCCATCTCCTTGAAAACCACCGCCCACAGGCCCGTCCATGGCGATCCTTCGCGGACGCGATGGCTTGTTTCAAGCTGCTTGCTTGCTGCTGTCATGTTCCACCTCCTGAAAATAGCGAACGTAGATGTCGTCCAGACTGGGCGCTTCCACATTGAGGCTCAGCAGACGACCATCGGCCAGCACCGCAGCGCGGGCGGTTTCGGCCCGCAGATCGCCTCGAGCCCGCACCTCATAAAGGTCCTTGCCCAGGTAGGCCACATCGGTGACGCCTTCGACCTGGCGCAGGGCTTTCTCGATGGCCTGACGATCCCCCAGCACTTCCAGCTCGATGCGATAGCCACCCTTCATATACTGCCGGGCCAGCTCATCGACCGTGCCCGAGAGCCCCATCTTGCCCTGGTAGAAGAGCCCCACCCGATCGCATACCGCCTGCACCTGATGCAGTAGATGTGAAGCCAGCATCAGGGTGATGCCCTCCTCTTTGAGCTGCCGAATGATGTTCAGGAATTCATGTGCGCCCTCCGGGTCCAAACCCTGGGTAGGCTCGTCCATGATAATCATCTGCGGCTGTTTGATCAGAACATCCGCTACGGCCAGACGCTGGCGCATCCCCCGCGAATAGGTTTTGACCGGACGATTCATCACCTCGCCCAGTCCCAGGCGCCGCAGGGATTCTTCGATGCGGGTCAGGGCTTCTTTGCGGGGGATGCCGTTGAGCCGTGCGGTGTACAGCAGGTTTTCCACCGCGGTCAGCTCATCATAGAATCCCACCTGATCCGGGATGTAGCCGACGCGGGCCTTGACGCTGAGAGGTTGTCGGGCCGGGTCCAGGCCCAACACCCGCACCTGGCCCTCGGTCGGCTCTGTCAGCCCCAACATCATCAGGATAGTCGTGGTCTTGCCCGAACCGTTGGGGCCCAACATCCCGAAGAC
>WGCR01000086.1 GCA_015493675.1 Anaerolineae bacterium | reverse complement strand
GTCCGACACGCTTTTGCCTCCACTTGATCCACCGCAAAAGGTCAAGGTGGCTTATGTGCCCATTATGAAATTCGCCACGATGTATGTGGCGGCGGATCGCGGCCTTTTCGAGAAATATGGCCTGGATGTGGATCTGGAGCGAGTGAAGTCGGGCACAGAAGCCATTGCTTTCCTCACCAACAACTCGGTGGATGTCGGCGGCATCGCCATCGTCACCTCATTGTGGAACGGCTGGAGTCAGGGCCTGCCTCTGCGCATCATCGCGCCCGGCGCTCTGGAGCCCTTCGAAAACAGCCCCACCAAACTGGTCGTGCGCAAAGATCTGGTGGACAGCGGCAAAGTGAAGGATGTGGCCGACCTCAAGGGGATGAAGGTGGCCCTGGCTGGCGGGCCTGGCAGCGGCGGCGAATATCTGCTCTCCAAGGCGCTGGAGCGCGGCAATCTCACCATCCGGGATGTCGAGACGGTGAAAATGGGCAATGCTGATATGCCCGCAGCCTTCGAGAATGGCTCCATCGATGCAGCGCTGCTTGGCTCCCCCTATGCCGATCAGGTCATCGACGCCGGGCATGGCGTCGCCCTTGCCACAGACCTGGCGCCGGGCCTGATGACGGTTGCTTTCGTTGGCTCCGACAATTTCGTCAACAATCGCAAAGATGCAGCAGCGCGTTTTGTGTTGGCGCTGACCGAGGCTTCGCGCATGATGCAAGGGGATGATTATCTCTCTGACGAAAACATCGCCGCCTACCTGAAATACGTCAACTCGACTGAGGAAGCCATTCGCAATGGCCGCCGCGTTATCTATGATCCCGACATGAAGATACCGGTGGAAGGACTGGCTGATGTAGAGCGGGTGCATCGCGAGAATGGCCGCACCGAATACACGGAGCCCATTGATCTCAATTCGGTGGTGGATGACTCCTTTGTGAAGCAGGCCGTCGAGCTATTGGGGCCTGCGGGCCAATAACCGTCGCCATTTTCATCAATTCGCCTCGAACGCAGCAAGGACGCTCCGCTGGAAAACGCCTTGCTGCGTTCGTTATGATACTATCATCCTAACCTGGCCTAGCCAGAACCCAAAAATCTGATCTCACGCCAAGGCGCTAAGCTTTTCTTTGCCTCTTTTTTCCTTTGCGGCTCTGCGTCTTTGCGTGAGATATTTTCCTGCCCAGCGAGCAAGGATTCCATCGATATCGTCCTATGTCCACCAAAATCATCGCCAAAGATGTCGGCAAGGTGTATGATACGCCTCATGGCCCAATGACGGCCCTTCATCATTTCGATTTAGAGGTGCAAGAAGGGGAGTTTGTGTGCATCGTGGGGCCTTCGGGCTGCGGCAAATCCACCTTTTTGCGTATTCTGGCAGGGTTGGAAAAACAAAGTTCGGGAGAAGTGACCATTCTACCCGGAGATAATCCGGGGAAGCCGCTGAATAACGTGGTTTTTCAGGAGTACGCCATTTTTCCCTGGAAAACAGTCATCGATAATGTGGCATTTGGCTTGCAGATGCGTGGCATCTCCAAAAAGGAGCGATTGGACATTGCCAAACGATGGCTGGAGCGGGTGGGCCTGGGCCGTTTCGCCCACTACTATCCCCACCAGATTTCCGGAGGTATGAAGCAGCGAGTCAGTATTGCCCGGGCGCTGGCGAATGACCCCGAGGTTTTGTTGATGGATGAACCCCTGGGGGCGTTGGACGCCCAGACCCGGGCGGTGTTGCAGGAGGAGCTGCTACGCATCTGGGAGGAAACCCACAAGACGGTGGTTTACATCACCCACAGCATCGACGAATCGGTGCTAATGGGTGACAGGGTGGTGCTGATGACGGCCCATCCGGGCACGAACAAAGCGATGTTCGATGTCGATATTCCCCGGCCTCGCACGCTGGCGGTTCAGGGCTCCCGCACCTTTCGGGAGCTGACGTTGTCTATCTGGGAATCGTTGAAGGATGAAGTCATGCAAGCGATGGCGGTGCAGCAATGAACGATACGACAAAACAATTTCGATCCTTGACGATAGCTTTGGGCGTTACGGTTCTGTTCAACGCCGTTATGCTGTGGGGCAACCTGTGGCGTCCCTACTGGTGGCTGGGCCTGATGGTGAACATGGCGCTGGTGGTGTTTCTGGCGGATGGCGTGGCCCGCACCATTCCCAAACGCTGGCAGCGGTCTTATGATTTGTTTTTGGCTATCGGTTTCCCTGTCCTGCTGCTGGCGGCCTGGGAGTTGATTGTGCGGTGCGATATTCTGAATCCGCGCTGGTTTCCCCCTCCTTCCCGTATTGCAGTAGCGCTGTGGCAGCTTTCGACCCAGGTGGACAAGTTCTCTCAGACCAGTCTGTGGGGGCGGCCCTGGTTGCTGCC
>WGCR01000085.1 GCA_015493675.1 Anaerolineae bacterium | reverse complement strand
TCTACGAGCCGGACGATAGCTGGCGCTCAGCCAGCGGCATCTACATTCGCGAGGGCATCCAGAGGCATAGCTTCCATCAAAAAAATGACCGGGATTTCGTGCGGCTCGATGTGCGCAAAGGCACGCGGCTGATCATCAGCACAACGGGGCTCGCCTCCCATGTCGACACGACACTGCTACTCTACGGGCGGGATGGCATCACGCAACTGGCGTACAATGATGATGATCCAGCCGCAGCGCCCGCCAGCCGTCTGATATGGATCGCTCCTGAAACGGGCAGCTATTATCTCCAGATCACCAATTTCGATACCGACAACCCCGGCTGTGATGCCACGTATAGCCTGGTTATTTCCAGCGATATACCGCTCTACCTGCCCGTCATCCAGCAAAACACACCATAAAAGCGCAGTAAGCGCCCGCAAATCGGCTATTCCAACCTGATATTAACATACCATAACACAGCGATTTGCCTATTTAATCGCCTTCATGTATTCTTATGTCCGGTATCAACGAGCATCTTTTTGTCCCCCGCTTTTTATTTTCCCCCTGGAGGTAATTTATGAGAATGCGCAAACTGTTATTGGCCGGGATACTCGCGGCGCTGGTAATGGTCGTCGGGCTTCCTGCCATCGCCAATGCTGCGCCCAATACCAGCGGCAGTGTCACCGCCGCCACGCAATACAAGGTGTATGTCGTCAAAAAGGGCGACACACTGGGTATCATCTCACGTAAATTTGGCGTACCTATTGCCACCATTGTCAAGGTCAACAAGCTGGGAGAAACCTCCCGTATTTATGTGGGGCAAAAACTCCGTATTCCTGTTGCCGACAAGAAAACGACGGACCAGAAAAAATCCCAGAAGCCCACATCCAATTTCAAGGGGCCCAATGCTGCTAAATGGATCGAAGTAGATTTGTCACAGCAGCGGCTTTACGCCCATGAAAATGGCCAGGTCGTTTTCACCACGCGCATCAGCTCCGGCATCGCCGGTCATCGCACGCCCATTGGCCGCTTTCGCATTTGGGCCAAAGTGCGACGCCAGACCATGTCCGGGCCTGGCTACAATCTGCCCAATGTGCAATGGGTCATGTACTTTGCCGGTGAGAACGCCATCCATGGCACTTACTGGCACCATAATTTCGGGCGTCCCATGAGCCACGGCTGCATCAACGCCACAAATAATGCGGCAAAATGGCTATACAACTGGGCGCCCCCGCACACCATTGTCATCGTCCATCGCTAAACAGTCCTCATCCTGCTTTCAGCACTCATCAAAGAGACGCCGGGCGGGCGTCTCTTTTTCATTTTCCCCTTTATCCCCTGAAATTTGACAGAATTTCGACTAAAGGGTAAGATTCAGCGTCCGAGTTTGCTCGAACAAACTTATCTATCCCCAAAGGTGGTGAGAACTGCATGACCGTAAAGCTCAACCCCGGCGAATCGTCCGATTCATTGCTGAGGCGCTTCCGCAAGGAAGTGATGAAAGCGCGCATCCTCCCCGAAGTGCGCCGTAAACGCTGGTTTACACCTCCCAGTGAATTGCGTCGTCTGCAAAAGCAGAAAGCGATCCGCAAAGCACGGCAGTCCCAGCGGCGTCGCAATCGCCAAGGCGGTCTGTAAGAGCATCCGCTCACGGAAAAGCTGCTCCTCATGGGGCGGCTTTTTTGTTTCCCCGCCGATATGCTATCATATGCCTGACCCACCACTCTTTCTCCATGGAGGTAATATCCCTGAACGCATTGGAACTTTCTCACAATATCGTTGACATTCTGGATGACAAGCAGGCTGAGGATATCCTGATGCTTGATATCACCGGTCTGGCTCCTTTTGCAGATTATTTCATCATCGCCACAGCCACATCGGAGCGTCAGAGCAAGGCGCTGGTGGACACTGTGGTGGATGCACTGCGAGATCAACGCGTCAAACCCCTGTTCATCGAAGGGGAAAGCCGCTCGGGGTGGCAATTGCTGGATTATGGCGAGGTGATCGTGCACATCTTTTCGCCCGAACTGCGCGACTTCTACCGTCTGGAAGAGTTGTGGAGCGAGGCGAAAGTCGTCGTGCGGATGCAGTAGCCCGTTAGCCCAAAGGCCAGATTTGCCCCTGGCGGCCCACATGCAAACCCTGGGCCTCCAGCCACGCCCGCTCTGGACCGGGACGCCACAATGGATTGGTGTGATTCAGGTGAATGAAGACCGTCTCCACGGCTGCATCCGCCAGGTGATGCGCGGTGCTGATAACCGGGGGATGGGGGATTTGGGTGATGTCCCGGCCCGGCAGCTCATCGGGACTGAAAAATGAACCGTCCACCAGGGCGATGTCCGCGCGCTGCGTCAGCCAGGCCCGCAAGTCGGGTGCAAACGCGTTCCAGTGGTCGATGTCGGGACAGTAGAACAGCGTGCGTTGGGGCCCGCGAACCAGCCAGGCCACAGTGTCGCTGTATTCGTCTCGATGAGGCGCGGTGATGGGGGTGACGCGCAGTGCGGGGGAGAGTGCGATCTCCACGCCCGGCGTCACCTCAACCAGCTCGATATGCCCGTCAGCCGCCAGCCCCGACCAGGGCGCGTTGCCCTGCAGGAAAGCGGCCAGGCGCGGGGTACCATACACGGGCATCCCCCGGGCGTTCATGGCCTCCGGGCCCAGATAGAGCAGGCCGGGATAGTGGCCCATGTGGGCGTGGGTGAGCAGAATGCCCGCCAGCGGCGCATGAGCCGTAAGCGCATCATACTGCGCGGGGAAATCGGGCGTGGCGTCGATGATCCAGCTGCGTCCTGCGCCTTCGTCCGTCAATCCCAAACTGACGACGTT
Organism: Anaerolineae bacterium; assembly: GCA_015493675.1. Classification (GTDB taxonomy): domain Bacteria; phylum Chloroflexota; class Anaerolineae; order J102; family J102; genus M2005. The sequence goes on along the minus strand of WGCR01000085.1, from coordinate 3,074 downwards.
TTGGCGCAGAGCGGCGTCGGCGCGGGCGGCCTCGCAGTTGCGACAATGGCACCCCGGTTGGGGCAGGCCGCCATCCTGGGCCATGCCAAGCAAAACCGATGATACAGGCATTTGAATAATTTATCTCGGGAATTTTATACCTGCGGATAGAATCTATAATGCTATAATTGGATGAATGACAGGTGTCATTATTGTATGATAGAATAGGATATCACCGCCATTTATCGCAACAACGTCTTTCCAGTTGGTCTGCACCATGCCAGAACTGACCCGTTTTTTTGGCATCATCATCAGGATGTATGCTGAACCAGGAGCTCCTCATCACTTGCCGCATTTTCACGTTTATTACCAAAACTACGCCGCTGTCTATGCGATTAACCCACTCCAGTCAATCGGCGGCTCTTTGCCATTGCGACAACAACGTTTAGTCGAAGCATGGGCAGAACTCCACCAAGGTGAGCTCCTGGATAATTGGCATCGCTTACAGGATGGCCGCTATCCATTCAAAATTGCACCTCTTCGGTAACAATAACATGTTACAACACGCTCTTCCTAAGATAACACAAGCCAAACTACTCGGGGCATATACGCTCAAAATCACATTCGATGATGGCCTTGTGCGTGTTATTGATTTTGTTGACATTTTGCAAGGCCCTATCTACGAGCCTTTGCAAGATACGCATCTCTTTGCGCAAGTGCAGATCGATCCCGAGACACATACCCTGGTTTGGCCAAATGGCGCCGATTTTGATCCCGAGACGCTGTACAACTGGCCCGACTACGTCGATTCGTTGAAAGCGATGGCAAAGCGCTGGGCGCAAAGGCAGAAACAGGCCGCCTGATCCTCCTTCACCCTCACCGCAGCATCCGCGGCAGCGCTGCCAGCTCGGGCGATTTGATCAGCAGGGAGAGCAGCAAGTAGACGCCAACAGCCAACGATCCAAAGATAATCGCCTGCCATTGCAACGACAGCCCCGGAGCCAGGGTCATCAGGCCGTAGATCAGGCCCGCCATCAATGCGGAGGCCCCCGCGGCCCGGGCCAGACTGGTGAACACCCGCCGCTCCTCCCATCCCCCCAGCTTTCTGCGCAGCATCCACAGCAGGGCCAGCATCTCCACCGTGGTGGCGGTGGCGTTGGCCAGGGCCAGACCGCCGATGGCCAGGGGCTTGATCAGGAGCAGGCTCAGGAGCACGTTCAGGGCCATGGCGGTCACGCCGATGAACACCGGGGTTTTGGTGTCTTTCAGGGCGTAGAAACTGCGGGCCGAAACCTCCACCAGCGCGTGCCCCACCAGGCCCAGGGCAAAAAAGCCCAGCGCGTACGCGGTCATCTGCGTATCGCGGGCGTCGAACGCCCCCCGTTGCAACAGCAGCGTCACGATGGGTTGACGCAGGAGGATAAGGATGACTGCCGAAGGCAGCGTGAGGAAAATGAGCAGGGAAAAAAGCCCGCCCAGGGTGTGTTGCATGGCCCGCTGCTCCCCCAGCGCCGCCTGATGCGAGAAAGTGGGAAAAGCCGCGGTGGCGATGGACTGGGCGAAGATGCCCTGGGGCAACAACATGATTAGCCAGGCGTAGTTCATGGCGCTGATGCTGCCTTCCACCAGATGCGAGGCCAGGAACACGTTGACGATAAAATTGATCTGGACGATGGCCAGGCCCAGCACCCGCGGGGCCATCAGCCGCAGCACCTCTCGCACGCCCGGATCGGCCAGACTTAGTGAGGGCGTCCAGCGGGCCTTCTGGCGGATAAGGCCCGGAACCTGTATCAGCAGATGCAGCGAAGCCCCCACCACCACGCCCGCGACCAGCGCATGAATTCCCATGACGGGCGCCAACAGCCACGCGGCCAGGATGATGGAGAGATTGTAGAAAACCGGGGCCAGCGCCGGCAGCAGAAAGTGATGAAAACTGTTGAGAATCCCCATAATCAGCCCGCTGACCCCGAAGATCACCGTACTCACCAACATCCAGCGCATGAGCTCCACAGTCAGGGCCTGCTGTTCGGGCGGAAAACCGGGGGTGATGATATGAGCGACCAGAGGCCGGGCCAGCACGCCTGCCAGCACCGCCAGTGCGATGAGACTGAGCAGCAGCAGATTGCCCACCTTGGATGCCAGGGCCCAGGCGCCATCCATATCCTTCAGAGCCAGGCGCTCGCTGAAGGTGGGGATGAAGGCCGACGCCAGGGCCCCGCCCGCCACCAGGGTGAAGAGCAGGTCGGGCAGGCGGAACGCAGCCAGATACGCGTCCAGCTCGGCGCTGGCCCCGAATTGTGCGCCGATGACCATCTCTCGCACCAGGCCCAGGGCGCGGCTGACGATGAACAGCGCCATCACCAGGCTGGCGGCGCGGGCGATGCGATTCATGGGAGTGGAGGAGGATTCTGGATGGACGTCGTCACTCATAAGGCCTCAATCATACCAGTGATGCAAGGCTATACTGAAAAAATCTTCAACACGGAGGCACAGAGTGCACGGAGGAAGAAAAAGGCGAGGTTTGGAGAGAAATTTCGTAACTGCTAACGTATGCCAGTTGGTTGTCTTTTCCCACTCAAACCTGACAGGTTCTCGTAACGTTGCAATGAAGCGTGCAAGGCTCTGAATCGTTGCCAAAAGAACCTGTCAGGTTCATTCAAGCGAAAACGACCTTAGCAGTTACGAAATTCTCTGTGAACGACTACGATTTTCTCCGTGTTCTCCGTGTCTCCGTGGTGAAATAGCCTTTTTTCAGTGGAGCCATGCAAGGGAGACGAAAAAAGCAGGAGGTGAGAAGTGCATTCCCTTCTGATGGTTGCCACATCGCACGCCCCTGCGCTACAATTCATTCGACAAACTTTGCCGTCCCTCGCACTTTTTCACTTCTGCCTTTTAACTTCTTATGCTCAGTTCCTACTACATTATCCCCGAAACGCTGGAAGAAGCTCTGGATGCGCTGGCCGCGCACACGCCCCTGGGCCCGACCCGCCTGATTGCTGGCGGCACCGACGTGTTGGTGCAATTGAAGAATGGCGCACCTCCCCCCCGCACCCTCATCGATATTTCCCGACTTCCCGGTCTGGACCATATCACCG
>WGCR01000084.1 GCA_015493675.1 Anaerolineae bacterium | reverse complement strand
TTCCGACAGCTTCATCCACCCCGCGCCCCACCCTGATTCCCAGCCCCGCCGCAGAATCCCTGACCCTGCCTCTGGATGAGCCGGACGGCGGCGCATGGGAAGGCCCCAATGCCGACGCCCGCCAGTCCCGCTTTATGGAAAGCGAGCTTTATCCCCTGGCGGCTGAGCCCCGCTGGCGTTACCAGACCGAAACGCCTCTGACGCAGCCCCTCGTCATCGCCGAAGGCGCGGTCTATCTGGTCGAAGGGCAGCGGGTGCAAACGCTGGCCTGGACCACCGGCGACGCCGACGAGACCGCGCCCGGACTGGGAGCCGACATCGCCGCGCCGCTGGCGCTATCCCTGGATGACGACCTCCAACTGTATGCCGCCACCACCGATAGCCAGCTTTACGCCCTGGATGGCTATGACATGCGATTGCTGTGGCGGCTGGGCGATGAAGCGCTAGGCGACGATGTCGTGATCCAGCAAACCGCGGCCCCGGATGGCGTGTTGTACGCCGGAACGCAAAACGGCAACCTGCTGGGCATTGATCAGGAAGGCGAGTTGCTTTTTTCGCTCTCTCTAAACGAGGGGGCGACGCTGTTGTATCCGCCCACGATTACAGTTGCCGGGGTGTATGGCGTGACAGACCGGGGCGAGCTTATCGCCATCGATCCAAAATCCCAAAAGATCGCCTGGCAGGCGTCGTTGAACGCGCTGCCGGTCACCCCGGCCCTGCCCCTGGAGGGGTATGGCGTGGTGGTTGTGGGCGACGAAGAAGGCGTGGTTCAGGCGCAGGCTATTCTTTCGGGCGAGACGCGCTGGCAGCGTCCGCTGGAGGGCGCTATCACCGGCATGGCGTCCAATGGCGATTATCTGGCCGTAAGCGCGGATTCGGGACGTTTGTATCTTCTTGCGCCGGAAGATGGCGCAATCCTCTGGCAGCAGCAGGCAGACGGGCCGCTTCTGGCCCCCATCATCACCTATGACTGGGTGCTGACCCTTTCTCGGGAGGGCGTGGTCAATGTTTATCGCATCGAGGATGGCGAGCCCTGGCCCGAGGCTGCGGTCGATCTGGGAATAGCGCCCGCGTATCCCCCGGCGCTGGTGGGAGGCTGGCTGTTCGCAGCGAATGAGGAGGAAGTATGGGCGTTTGGCCCGCGGTGGGAGAGCGGGCCATGACCACATCCCCCTGGCTGGAGATCCGTCTGCCCGATGGCGGCCAGCGCTCCTTGCATCTGGATGCGGGGGACTTGTGGCGCTTGGGGCGCAGCGACGCCGCGGATGCGCCGCTGCCCTGGGCGCGAATATCGCGAGAACACGCCCGTCTGTTCCGCCGCGGCGGCCAGATATGGCTGCAGGATGAGCACAGCCGCAACGGCGTTTTTCGCAATGGCCAGCGCTTGGGCGAGGAGCCCGTTTTGCTCTCGGACGGCGACACCATTGTGCTGGCCGGCATCATCGAGATCATCTTTCACGATCCGGCGGAGACGGTGATGGGCCCCGCGGCCGGGCGTTTGCGCGGCGTTTGGATAGACCCCGACGCCCGGGAAGTCTGGGTTGACGGGCGGCGGGTGCAGCCGCCGCTGTCGCGGCATCAGATGCGCCTGCTGCAAGCGCTCTATCGTCAACCCGGCGCGCCCCTGAGCTTCGAGGCCATCAAACTGGCCGTCTGGCCCGAGGAGAACCCGGAGGGCGTCAGCAAACAGGCTTTGGACGCCGTCATCAAACGGCTGCGCCAGCGGCTGCGGGCCGCCAGCCCTGGCAGCAACTACATCCAGGTCATCCGCGGCTACGGCCTGAAGCTGAAAGAATGAGGCGTAATCCCGGCTCCACGACAAAAAGGTCATTTCACCACGGAGACACGGAGGCCACGGAGAAAATAGTGGTAGTTCACAGAGAAAACATCTCCAATCCTCACCTTTTTCTTCCTCCGTGCACTCTGTGTCTCTGTGGTGAAGTTTTTTCAGGAAAACCAATCCTCATTTCACCACTTGCAGGGGCAGGTAGACGTCAGCCCGGTTGGACTGGGCGCTCTCTTCCAGAATCTCCCAGGCGACGATATCCACCCGCACGAAATACACCTCCTTGTCGTCCGCCAGGAAGGAGACGCCCCATTGGGCCTCGGTCAGGGGAGAAGACAATGCGGTCCAATCGTCGTACGCATCCAGCGTCTGCCACAATTTATCGGATTCAAAAGCCAGCTCGATGGCTTTATCTCGATTCGCCTGTTGCTGATCTTCTTCATTGAAGGCCCAGGGATCCCGGATCGTCTCGATCTGCCAGCGATCATCATCGTCCCGCACCACGATCACATCCCAGGCGTCCAGGCCATGCTCGAACTGCACATGCCAGGCGACTTCGTAGGGATCGTAGCTGCTGTAGCGCTGCCAATTCTCCGGGTCTCCCAGCAGCGCCAACACCTGAGCATCGGCCAACACCAGCGCCTCCACCTCCGCCTGTTGGCGAGCTTCCTCCTCGGGCGTAAGGAAAACAGGGGCGTAGAATTCCAGCACTTCCGCCGTATCCAGATCCACCAACGCCTCCGCCAGCCATTCCTCCTGTTGCTGATCTTCGTAAAAGGTGACATACCAGGTGTTTTCATCGGGATCGTCCTCGTCGGCGGTGGCGGACCAATCGGGGAAATGCGTCAGCGCGGCGGCGATGACGGGCTGACGGGCGGCGATGTCGATGGCCTGCTGAGCGGGACTGGGGTCGGCAAAAGCAGTTCGGGAGGACAGATAGACGCCGCCGGCTGCAACCATCAGCAGCGCCAGCATGAGCAAGAAAATGCGAACGGATCGTTTCATAATGCACTCCATGGGAAGGGGTGAGGGTTTCGGGATTCCGGGAGATGACAGAGCGTCCAGACATTGGCCGACTGCGGGCAGCGCTGCGCTTTACGCCCGGAACAAATCGATAGGATGGGGCGCAAAGTCGGGAAAGATGGCGTCGATGGCGTTGTTGCCCAGGCGGCGTTGCAGCATTTCGGCCAGAACCAGACGATAATCAGTGGTGATAGCCAGATCATCGGCATCGTCCCGGGCCTCGGGCGCCAGGGTGGGCCATTCGCCAAAGACCTGGCCGCCCTTCACGCCGCCCCCCATGAGAAACATGGCGTTGCCATGACCATGATCGGTGCCCTGGCTGCCGTTTTCGTCGATGGTGCGGCCAAATTCGCTCATGGCCACCACGATGATGCGATTCATGCGCTCGCCCAGATCGGTGTAAAAAGCGCTGAGCCCCTGCCCCAGGACGGACAGGGCGTTGTTGAGATCGCCATCCAGGACGCCCTGATCTTCATGCGTATCCCAGCCGCCCAGATCGATGCTGGCCACCTCCAGCCCGATATCCGCCTTGATGATTTGGGCCACCTGGCGCAGGGCCAGGCCAAAGCCCTCATCATCCTCGGGATAGACCGCACCGCGAGCCGGTTGGTAGTCGCTATCGGTGAGCTGTTGCACGGTGGACACGGTCTCGAACACCAGTTTCGCCTGTCGGCTCAGGGCGTCCTGCGGGCCCGCCGCCGCATACAATCGAGAAAGCGAGCGTTCCATTCGCCGCAATTCGTCGGCGCGGCCTTGCAGATGAAAGTCGGCGATGGAGCGCAATGACAGGGGCGGAACCGGCCCGCGCAGGGAGTCGGGCAGCAGGTCTCCCATACCCACAGCCCGGAAGGGCGATTGATTCTGCCAGGATGCGGTTTCGAGGTGACGGCCGATCCAGCCGGTGGCCACGGTTTTATCGCCCGGAATGCCGAAATCGATGAAATGCTGGGCGTCGAAGTGGGAGCGGGTGGGATGCACCAGGCCCGAGGCGTGGACGATGGCCAGATCCTGCTGATCGTAGATGGCTTTGAGGGGCGCCAACGCCGGATGCAGGCCAAAGAAACCATCCAGATCGATGGCGCTCTGGGGGGCGCCGCCCGGCTCGGGCACGGCCTGGGTGGGGCGCACATCGTAGTACCCTCGGCCTTCGCCATAGGGCGGCACGGCGCTGAGGCCGTCCATGCCCCCGCGCAGGAAGATATTGATGAGGATGTCGCGGTCGCCGCGAGGCTGATGGTCGGCGGCAAAGGCCAGCCGGGGCATCCAGCCGGGGAAGAGGCTGCGGCTGGCCCCAATGACGCCAGCCAGGCCCGCGGCCTTGAGGAAATTGCGTCGGGTCAACGTATTCATCATCAGCACCATTGATATTGGGGAGAGGCGAGCATCAGGCCCACGAGGACGGGCATTTTTTTGGCGAAGGTGCGGGCGTCAAGAGGCGCGCCGGGATGAGCCGCGCCCAGATAATCCAGGAAAGGCGCTCGGGCGTCCGCCGAAAGGGGCGCGCCAAAGACCTGCCGCGCCACCGCATCCACGAGATCGCCCGCGGTGGTCGGGCCGCCTTCAGCGCCGGGCGGCGGGATGCGGCGATGCAGCTCGGAGCGCCATCCCCAGACCTCATCGGGGCCAAAATGGATGTCCTGGGTAAAGAAGGTGGCCGCGTTCCAGCGTTCCAGCAGACCGCCGGTGGAAATCCAGGCTTCGGCCGTGTCGGGATAGCCGTTGGGCGGCCCCCAGCCATAGGGCATCTGCCCCAGCTTGCTCAGGGGTTCGTACAGCGCATCGGCATGGCTATGACGGGCGCCGGTGGCCCGCAGCACGCCGATGAAGTAATGCAGAGGACGGCGCAGTTTTTGTCCCGCGGCCGCGTAAAATTCGGGGGATGTGAAGATGTGTCGCAGCACCGACGTGATCTCGCCATCGGTCTGACGCCACACCTGGGCCGTGCTTTGCACCAGACTGGCGGGAGGATTATCGCTGACAAAGTGGCGGCAGAGTTTGAAGCTGAGAAACCGGGCGGTGGCGGGGTGATTGGCCGCGATCATCAACAGGTGCAGCCCATCCTCGATGCCGCGCCCCGCCGGCATTTTATGTCCCAACACTTGCTTGGGCTCGTAGTCATGATCGACGGGATTGAAATAGAAGCCGTTGGCCGTGCGAGGATGCACCGTCCAGCCGGTCAGCGCCCTGGCTCCCTGGCGAATATCCTCCTCGGTGTAACCGCCATCCACGCCCAGTGTGTGCAGCTCCAGCAGCTCGCGGGCGTAATTTTCGTTGGGATGGTCGTTGATGTTGTAAGCGCCATCCAGATAAAGGAGCATGGCTGGGCTTTTGGCTGTGGCCAGCAACAAATCCTTGAATTTGCCCATCGCGTGCTGGCGAATGGCGTCCCGATAGTAGACGATGATTTCGGCAGGTTCATCACCGGTGGCGGGAATGTTGAAATGATCCGACCAAAATGCCACCACCCGCTCCAAAAGCTGTCGTTTGCTGTGCACAGCCCGCAGCACCATCAGTTCGTGCGGCAAGAAGTCGAGTCGGCCGTAAGTGTTATTCAGGCCATACAGATCATGTCGGGAGAGATTGAAC
>WGCR01000083.1 GCA_015493675.1 Anaerolineae bacterium | reverse complement strand
GGCGTGCACCAGCTCCACCTCGCTGTTGGTGCGCAATTGCACCGAAGCCAGACTGTCCGCATCATCGGGCAGATCAAAAATGCTGAGATTGGCGCGCGAATTCTGATCGGTGCGCACTCGATCACCTTCGCGGATGTACGTCGTATCCAGCACGGCGACAGGTTCATCATTCTTGGATTGCAGCACCAGCGTGGTGCCAGTCACCGCTTCCACCCGCACAGCCATGGGACGTGTGGCATTCATGGTGTACCAGTGAATCCCCAGAGGCGCGCCGGTGATCAGGATAATAAACGCGGCGAAAGCCAGCCACAGGATCACCCAGGCCTGACGTCCCACCCGTTCGTAGGTTTCGGGTGGCAGAGATTGCGCAGCAGAAGGCGTTGACATCGAAATTATCGGTCACGGGGGTGGCGCAAAGCCAGCCCCAGCAAATGATTATCCTACATTGAAACCGGAAAATTCACCGGAAGCAGGCCTCCATTGTACATCCACCCGCTCGACGCGAGCCAGTGGGGGACCTTGCTGCAGATAATGGAGCAATGTTTGCAGGGCCGGTTCCGGACCTTCGGTCACCACCTCGACATGCCGTTGCGGGGAATATCGATTGCGGGCGTAGCCGGAAAGACCATAAGCCAGGGCCTTGTCCCGCACGAAAACGCGGAAGCCGACGCCCTGCACCCGGCCATAGATCTTCGCTTTCAGGCGCTGATGGGGAGCGTTCATGATGACGATTCCTCACTCGAATCTTCCTGCTGGCTGGCCTCATAGGCCGTGCGGGCCCGTTTCAACCACAAACGGGCGTCTTTATCCGCGGGATTGGCCCGGATCGCCGCCTCGAACCACTTGATCGCCTGTTCCCAATCCTGACGTTCGGCGTGAATCAGGCCCACGTTGTAGTGGGCGCTGGGCGCGACCGGATCCAGGGCGATGGCCTGTTCATACGCGGCAATGGCCCGATCCTGTCGCTGGCGGGTGGAAAATTCGAGACGTCCCAACGTCGCAGCCGCCAGATTCAGCCACAAGCGCGGGTTTTCGGGGTGCGTCTCCACCGCTTCTTCCATGAACTTCTCGGCGCTATTCCATTTCCCGGCCAGAATCATGGCTCCGCCCAGCGTCATAATGATGTCAGGATCGTCAGGAAGGAGCTCATTGGCTTCCCGTAAAGCATCCAGAGCCTCGCGGTAGCGTCCGGCATTCAGCAGGCGCACGCCTTCGCCCAGCAGACGATAGGCTTCTTTGCCGATGGCTTCTTCAGATTGTTGAGGCGTTTTTTTGTTATCAGTCATGGTTATCGCAAGAAGAAAAGCAGGACAGGTAGGGTAATCAGGCTGACCAGGGTGGTCATCAACACTGCTCCGGCGGTGAAATCGGGCGCAGCATCAAACTCATTGGTGATCACAATGGAATTCACGGCGGTGGGCATCGAAGCCTGCAAGATGGACACCGAATATGCAACGCCGCTCAAACCCACCAGGGATGCAATCAAAAGCGCCACCAGCGGGCTCACGATCATACGCAGCGTGGTCAGCCGCAAAACAGGCTTCAGATTGGCCCGCACATCGGTTTGGGCCAGGGACATGCCCAGAACCAGCAGGAAAACGGGAATGGCGGCCTTTCCGGCCATATCGACCATATCCAGCAGCGAGCCGGTGGGCGCGATGTGGGTGAAGCGGCTGAATACGCCCAAAATCATCGCCAGGATAATGGGCTGCACAAAAGTGCGTCGCAGAGCGGAAAATCCGCCATCCTGCCCGCGAATAGCCAGATAAATGCTGATAGCGCCGCCAATCATCGCATTGAACATGAATAATACCAGAGCATAGGCAAAACCGGTTTCGCCGAAGGCGAACAGATTCAATGGCAGGCCATAATTGCCATTATTCATCAAAATCGTTGTGATGATAAATGCGCTGGCCAGGCCGCCCTGATAGCCCCAGCGCCGGATCAACAGATAAGCGGCGCCGCCTATGATCAACATATTCAGAGCTGCAAACAACACGCTGCGGCCAGTCGTGCCGGGATCAAACGTCAGTGTGAGAATGGAAAAATAGACCAGACAGGGAGAAAGGACATAATAGACCACGCGATTGACCGATCGCGGGTTGATATCGATTTTACGCCGAAGCAAGAAGCCCGCCCCTGTCATCAAAACAATCGGGGCCAACACCTGGAGCAGAATATCTCCCAGGGATTGCAGTGCGTCGACAGACATCAGGAAAATGCGTCTCCGTCATCGATGAGCCGACGGATTTCAGCGTCCAGCGGATCCTCATAAAAACCATCCCAGGCGTCAACTTCGTCATCAGGCTGATCCTCATCCGATGTGACGCCGAGGACGTCGTCGATGAGTTCGTAGAGGTTGTTGACGCCTGCATATAGTTGCTCCATGGCCAGTTCTGCAATTTCCGCCTCGGCCTCATTGTCAGAATCAATGGTCAATTGCAGCGCCTGTTTGGCCTTCTCGCCGCCGATCTCGCCCAGCGCCTCCAGAATGGCAAAGCGCACCTCTGCATCCGGCTCATCATCCAGCATCCGAATCATGGGATCGACCGCAGCAGTCGCCTCCAGAATGCCCAGAGACCGCGCCGCTTCCATACGCAGCTCGGGCGCTTCGCTTTGCAGCTCGGAGAGCAGGTAGGGAATCCACCGCACATCTGCCGTGCGGCCCATGGCATAAAGAGCGCTGCTCCGCATGAACGGGTCTTCGTTATAATAAGCGGTCTCGATGAGCCTTTGCACGCCAGGATGACTGGATGAGGCGACGCCTTCCAGCGCCCGGCGGCGGACATGGACGTGCTCGCGGGGATCGTGATAAACATCCCACAGGGCCTCTACTGCGCGTTCAGCGCGATGGCCGGAGGTTTCGTTCACCTCGCTGCGATAGATGAATCGTCCCAATGCCATGGCCGCCGCAGCCCGCACATCCACATCTTCATCGTCAATCAAAAGTTCCATGAAACTCGGCGCAAACGCCGTTCCCACATCCTCCCACAGGCCTTCGATGGAGAGAACGCGGACGCGCGGGTCTGCATCCGTCATCGTCCAGATAAAAATGGGGTTAAAATGGTATTCGATATGCTCTTCCGCCATCTCAACCAATGTCCGGATCAGTTCCAGACGCCGGGCAGGTGGCAGATCGGCCCAAGCCGACTGAAACTGCGCCAATTCTGGCTCGGTGAGCTCCGAAAGGTTGCGCAGGAGTTGATAGCGGATGGGCGTTTTTTCATCGCCCAAAGCGGTAAAGATTTTGTTGAGATCGCGAGACATGGCGGATCAATTCCAATAGAATTTACGAAATTCGCTGGGCTGTGAGATGGGAATCATTTGCGTTTGATCGCCGCTTCCGCTGACCATGGCCGCCTGAATATACCAGACGTAGGTGCGGCCATATTGCTGCGGCGCCTGGCCAAACAGCCAGTCCGGCACATAGAAGCTGGTGTGGTCTCCCACCGGCTCGACCAGCCGCCAGTCCACCTGATCCGTCCCCACCAGCACGCCAATGTGAACGACATAAGAAGCGCCGGCGGGAATGCCCGTGGACAGAGGCTGCCATACCAGTTCAATCAGCGCTTTTTGACCATTGAAGGCGGAACCATCGCCCGGGCTGGAAAGAACCGGCGCGGGCAGGGTAATGCTGGGGGTGGCCGTGGCTGTGGGAGTGGGCGTCTTGGTGGGACGCCTGGGCGTGGCCGTGGGCGGCGTATAATCGACGGGCGGAATCT
>WGCR01000082.1 GCA_015493675.1 Anaerolineae bacterium | reverse complement strand
TCAGAAAATGGCATGAAAGGCAGCCAAAATAATTTTCGCCAGACTCCAGTTATCAGGATTGGCGGGACGCCATCATCCAGCGTCCGCCGCATCATGCGCCTGTTACAGGTCATGACGCCTTCAATTATAGGTGAAAGGGAAAATCTCTCCCAAATTATGGACGCCGGAAAGGAGAGCCGGACGGCGGGAGTGCACTTTTTGCGGCCTTCATCTCCGTTTTTACCCCTCCTCCTACGTCTCCCGCAGATCGCTTTTTTCAGAATGCCTGGGGAATGTCAATCGCACTACCGTCCCGCCATCCTTGTGGGGAGCAATGGTCAGGCTTCCTGCCAGGGCCCGCGCCCGTTCCCGCATGGAGATCAGCCCCAATCCCACCCGTTTCTTTTTGGCGTCTTGAGAAATACTGCGGCCGTCATTGATGACTTCCACCACGTAATCGTCGCTGATCACATCCAGCACCACCGAAAGATGCGTAGGGCTGGCGTGTCGGATTGCATTGTACAAACTCTCCTGGATGATCCTGAAAACGTGAACAGCTCGCGTTCCCCTGATTTCCTGCCACCGATCAATGCGTCTCACGCGCCATTCTAATGTAAGGCCCGCAGCTTCACAGATAGCCCGGGCCTGTTGCCGCGTCAAATCCACAAACCCTCCTTCCCGCACGCCCGGCAGGCTCAGATCATACACCAGCTCCCGTGCGTCTTTCGTCATGACCTGCGCTTGCTCGATGACATTATCCAGAATCGCTTCCGACTTGGCCGTATCTTTTTGCCACAGCCGCTGCGCCCGGTCCAATGATAATGCCACGCCGCCCAGAAATTGCAGGACGCCATCATGAATATCCTGACCGATGCGGCGGCGCTCACTGTCCACCGCTTCCAGAATCATGCCGGGCGTCGCTTCCAACTGTTCGATATAAGATCGGACGGCGATGGCCCGGGCCAGGTCCTGACCTAACAGACCAGCCAGGCGCACATCTTGCTCGTCGAAGGGCTCAGCGGTGGCGCGCGGGCCAAACCAGACAGCTCCCAGCAATCCTCCGCCCTCTTCCAACTGCTCGACATGAACGGGAAGGGTGGGAAACAGAGCGTCATCAGGTTGGGTGTGGAGGGGGATCTTGCGGACGCTGGTCGTCTCATTTTGCGCCAAGAAAAATGTTTCGGGCAACAATGGGCTCCACATGCCCACCCACTCGACTTCCAGACTTTGACAAAGCATCTCCGCGGCGCTGTTCAAAAGCTCCGGTAGATTCATATGCTTTCTGATTGTCTGGGAAAATCGCGAGACGATCTCATAATCATAGTTATGGCGGGCGAATAATCGGATGAATCCCCGTCGTATCGGGGTGTTTGTATAAAAAAGCAATGTGGTGATCAGCACAGCCCCCCACACCATTGTCCACTGTAATCCGTCCATGCCGCCGGGCGTTATCGCCATCGAATAAATCTGGACAATGGTGACGCTGATGAAGAAGATGATCAGGACGCCCAAAAATTGCCCGCGATAGGTGAACGCCTGATACCGCAGCATCGCATACGCAAGCATCGCCGCCCCGGGGATGATCCATCCCACCACAGTCAGATTGGTGAAACTGGTCAGGGTCCAGCTATGCCCGGGAATCTGCGAAAGCGCATCGATGCTTATCAGCGGCAAACTGGTAAGCCAGGCAATGACCAGAAACAGCACCTGGTTCCGCACCTTCAGCGTTGGCGGGCGCTTCCACAGATAGAGCGAGCGCAGAACGAACACGCTGCTGCCAGTGATGAAATTGACAAAAACAATGGCATTGAATCCTATCTCCAACATGCTGGCTACCTGTGGCTGATCGTAGTAGATGAAAAATTCGGCAAATTTAAAGCCTGCCGCCAGGATAGCAAGAAACCAGAAAATGCTGGTTATCCATAACCATTTGCGATTTTTAACCGGATGCGGAAAAAGCAGGGCGAGCTGGAGGATGAGTACGCCGAAGAAAGGCCGCGGACTGGAGTTGGCCAGAAAATCATAAAGCAAAGTGAGCTGATCCGACCGGAACCATTGATCTGATCCCATCACTGTCATGCCGCCCAGCAAAAGAAAAATCGCCAATGAACGATTTTGTTTTTTTCGCGGATCTGCCACCAGCACCATCAGGCCCGTCAGCCACAACGCCAGGCCCGGAATAACCATCAACAACTGTCCCCGCAATATATCCGCCAAAGACCAGCGCATCGGAATAATAGCTGCCCGGAAAGCCTCACCATTTCGTTTCCCCTCCAC